>JAFGPC010000162.1 GCA_016926155.1 Sedimentisphaerales bacterium | reverse complement strand
GCGAGGAATTCGGGCTTGGCGCCTCGGTTGATTTCCAGAATGCAATCGATGATTTCGCGCTTGCTCATATCCTTGCTCCGTCTGAATATTACTTGCCGATTCTCCATACAGATATGCTATCGGATTCGGGGAAGGCTTTTCTTGAACGCTGATTTTGGCCCGAAATCATCTTTCCCAGTTTAACATACAAGATACAGGAAACCACTTGACAATAGGTACAGGATGTAGTCATACTTATCCCCTTAGGGGAGATTCGATTAATAAGCGTCCAATAAAAGGCGTCTTGCCGAACCGGCAGAGAATGTAGATTTTTTTTGAAATTTTTTTGTCAATGTATGACTCATTTGTTTCAGGAATGTGACGATACAGAAGTCTATCGATACGATGAGTAAACTTCAGGACAATCTATATAACCAGCATACGAGACGCCACGAATCGAAGATGAAGCTCTGGCGCTATGCCGGTCTCATGCTGACCTATCGGTGTCCTGCTTCCTGCGCCTTCTGCTATTATAACTGTGGTCCCGAAGCCGATGGATTGATGCCGGTGGATACCGCCCTATCAGCCTGGCAGTCTCTGCGCAAGCTGGCCGGGGATACAGCTTCCGTACATCTAACGGGGGGAGAGCCGTTCGTCATCTACGATCACTTGGCTGAGTTGATGACACAGGCTCACCAGCAGGGTCTGGGGCGGGTTGATACGGTAGAGACCAATGGATACTGGGCCACGGACCGGCAGCAGATTGTCGAACGACTTGGCTATTTGGACAGCGTCGGTCTGGGACGGCTTAAGATCAGTTGGGATCCTTTTCATGCCGAGTTTATCGATCTGGCTTGCATTCAGATCCTGGTCGAAACGGCCCGCCAGGTACTGGGACCTGCTCGAGTTCTTGTCCGCTGGGAAAAATATTTACAGGATCCTGTGAAATTTGATCGGTTGAACACCGCACAGAAACAAACAACATACTGTAATGCCGCAATGGATGATTCCTGCCGGTTCACCGGACGGGCAGCAAGTACGATCGGGCCATTGTGTGCCGACAAATCGATTGCCATACTCCGTAGCAGGAATTGCTCCCAATCGTTCCTTGGCGCCAAAGGAGTTCACATCGATCCTTATGGCAACGTCTTCAGCGGATTATGCAGCGGGATCATCATCGGCAATATCAACGACAAGCCGCTGCATCAGATATGGGAATGGTTCGATCCGACCGCAACGCCCGTTGTGGATACGCTCTTTACGTCGGGGCCTGCCGGACTGCTTCAGGAGGCCGTCGCAGGAGGATTTGAACCGGCCCAACGATATGCAAGTAAATGCCACCTCTGCACGGCGGTGCGGGAGTTTTTCTTTGACACCGGCGCGCATCGGGGGATAATTGGGCCAGGTGACTGCTACATGGGTCAAGCGAACAGACTGCAGGAGGCCGGGATTGTCAAAGAGTGACACAACGAATTATGATACGCTGTTCGGGCGGATCGCTGTGGAACAACGGCTGATCACGGACGAAGAGTTGCAACAATGCCAGGAAGAGCTGAAAGTATTACACGGCAATGAAGAGCCGGTCAGCATGGAACAGATCTTCCTGAAGAATCATTTCATGACCAAAAGCCAGATTCTGCGTCTGCGTTCGCAGATCAGGGAAAGCAAGGAAGCCGCCAATCAAATCCCGGGCTATAAGGTGCTCGGAAAACTAGGCTCGGGCGCTATGGCGGTGGTCTACAAGGCCAAGCAACTTAGTCTGGACCGAACCGTAGCGATCAAAGTGCTGCCCAAGCGCTTCACGGAAAAGCCGGATTATGTGCGACGATTCTTCAAAGAAGGTAAGATTGCGGCAAAAATGAACCACAATAATATCGTACAGGCCATCGATGTCGGAGAGGCGGGTGGCCTGTATTATTTTGTGATGGAATATGTCGAGGGCAAAACACTTTACGATGATCTGTCACAGGGCAAGGTATTCAGCGAGCAGGAAGCGCTGGATATCATCATTCAACTTGCCCGCGCGTTGGCTCATGCACACGGTCAGGGTCTGATCCACCGCGACGTAAAGCCCAAGAACATCATGATCAACAACGACAATGTAGTCAAGCTGGCCGATATGGGCCTGGCCCGGGAAACCTCGGATATTCAGGCGGCCAAGCACGAAGAGGGAAAGGCCTTCGGCACACCCTACTACATCGCTCCCGAGCAGATTCGCGGCGAATTGGAGATCGACGGCAGGGCGGATATCTACGCTTTGGGCGCTACGCTGTTCCATATGGTGACCGGCCGGGTTCCCTTTGAAGCCAAGACCCCTGCCGAGGTAATGAAAAAACACCTTAAGGAACCACTGACGCCTCCGGACCACATTAACACATTGCTTTCGACGGGCATCTCGGAGATGATCGAGACGATGATGGCCAAGGAACCCAAAGACCGATACAACAACATGGAAGAACTTCTGGCCGATCTGGAGGAAGTGCGTGAGGGACGTCCGCCGATTCAAGCAAGGCGTAAATTCAATCTGGAAGCCTTGGAAAAGCTCGAGGATGGCGCAGCAGTCGATCCTCAGGATCTGCGGCAGAATATATATGTGCAGGAAACGATCACGAAATATCGAGTCTCACTGGTGCTTCTCGGAGCAATCGTGGTTGTTTTGATATTGGTGATTCTCTACATGGCCGGGCGGTAACCGTGGGCCGATGATCTCGAAAGAGGAATGCGGGTTATGCAAACCAGCGGCGCCGGATTTACAACCGAAGAGTTGGGCGGCGTCTTAAGGCAGTACAATATCGGCAAGATTCAACAGATTTTGCCGATATCCGCGGGAAACCGAGCCTCGCCCAAACTCATTCTGGTCACCGAAAAGGGAAAATTCCTTCTTAAACGACGCCCCAAAGGCAAAGATGATGCTCTCATTGTTGGATTTACCCATACCGTACAGGTCCATTTGCAGAAGAAAGGATACCCGGTGGCAGGTCTGGTGCCGACGCATGAAGAGTCTCGGACGGCACTGACAGTGAATAAACGAACCTATGAACTGTTCCATTTTATTGAAGGCGTCCGATGTGACGGTTCCCCGGCAGAGGTGATCGAGGCCGGCCGGCAATTAGCTTTGTTTCATACGAATCTTGCCGATCTAGAATCGGACTGGAAACCGATACGACAAACGTATCATGACGCCAGCAGTGTTCGAGGGCATCTGCGTCTGATCCGTTCTGATAAACAACCCAGACCTGACGGTACAGTGGAAAAAAATCATGACCTGCGAAAAACGGCGGATTTGCTTTTAACACATTATAACCATTCCAGCACGGCCGTCAATGCCATGGGATTTGATGACTGGAATGCGCAAATCATCCATGGTGACTGGCATCCGGGAAATATCCTGTTCGCCGACCATCGTTTGATCTGCGTGCTGGATTTCGATTCGGTCAAGATGGCTCCAACCATCACCGATGTGGCCAATGGAGTATTGCAGTTTTCAATTGTGGGTGTCCGACCAAATCCGGCCGAATGGCCCGCTTATCTGGATCAGGCCAAGATGACCCAGTTTCTGGAAGGATATGGCGAAACAAACTCACTCGATGAAGCGATGCTTCGTTCACTGCCCGACCTGATGATTGAAATCATGATTGCCGAGGCCGTGCTTCCTATCGCGGCAACCGGATATTTCGGGCATCATTCCGGACTGGAATTTCTACAGATGATCCATCGTAAATGCGATTGGATCGATGAAAATCGGGATGTGCTTATAGATGCAATTTTTCATTGAGGGATCGGATCATGGGGCGAGGCGCAACGGATACGAAGACGCGAATTCTGGCAGCGGCCGCGAATCTGTTTAGTGTACATGGATGCAGTGCAACAACGATGGAGGATATCCTGACCGCCACAGGAATCACCAAAGGGGCGTTTTATTACTATTTCAAAAGCAAAGAGACGTTGTGCCTGGCCGTACTGGATGAGGCAACAGGACAGTATGAACAGTTGATGGAATCATTGGACAGGATCGAAGAACCCCTAGACCGGCTCAGGACATTATTAATCGAACTAGTAAACCGCAATGCCTCAGGGCGATGGATCTGGTGTCGCCTGATGGTCCGATTGACAAACGAGTCGGAACCGGGCCAGCCGAAGGTGCAGAAACGAATCCGCACATTCTGGCAATGGTTCATGAATATCCTGCAAAACAGGATCGAAGAATGCCGCCGGGCCGGACAGATAAAGGCTGTCCCTGATGTTGAAACGCAAACCCGGATGCTGCTATGGCTATGGACGGGCATGATTACCGCCGGCAATATCCCCACCGCCAAAGCCAATCCGGCCACTCTGCCGGAACTGTTGATTCAAGCAATCCAGATATAACCATATTCTTCTCGTTATAATCGCGACCTTGTATTCATAAATCGATTATATGCAATATTGAAATGAGGTGGGACATTAAGGTAAAATAGCATGTAACAACATGCGGATAGAGTATTCATAAAAGTAAAAGAGAATGCCAACATCAATATTCCAGAATCAATCGAACAAAGGAACGAGATATATATGAGATACTGTACTATACCCCTGATAATACTGACTGTCATATTACAAGCCCGGGCGATTGAACCCAATATAGTCACTTTCGATGAAATGCAATCGAAGGACCGCTGGGTAAAAGCCCATCTTTTCGAACCGGTATTTACCGATTCAGGCTCCCAGCCATCCAAAGCACCTATAATACCCAAAGCGGGCCTGGACGTTTACGCCAATAATGATCCTGTCATACCCAACAAACGGGGTGGTAACTCCTTGAAGATTGCAGACAAAACCTATTCCCGGGGGCTCTATTGCCACGCCGTTAGCAAGATCGTCGTTACCCTGCCCGGACCGGGTAACCGCTTTACCGCAGAGGTCGGTCTGGACCATAATGATGACACACTCCGAGGACGCGGCAGCGTTGTGTTCTCCGTTTCCGTGAATGACCAGCTTGCCTTCAAGTCGGACATCATGAAGGTAACCACACCGGCTTGCTCTGTCGATGTGGATCTCAAAGGCGCCACCTCCTTCGTCCTGGAAATCGGAGACGCCGGCGACGGGATCGGGTGGGATCAGTCAGACTGGGCCGAGGCCGGGGTTTTGCTCGAAGATGGAACACAATTATGGCTGGGAGACATGGAAATTCGAGACAAACGCCACGAAGGGCGGATTTCGCCGATACACCGTTCCAGCACTCTTCCCTTCGCGTTTTTGTATGACGGCGAAGCCTCCGATGCCCTTCTTCGTACCTGGCCCGGGCGGATGGAAACCACACGCCTGGATGCAAAACGGATCCGCTACACCCGCACTTGGAAGCACCCGAACAGTAACCTGGAGATTCGTTTTGTCGCCGTTGATTACACCGATTTCCCAGCCATCGAATGGACCTTGTATTTCAAGAATATCGGATCAGGCAATACCCCTATAATAAGTAATATCCAGGCCCTGGATGTCTCTCTTGAACGCGCTGCCGCGGGTGACTTTGCACTCCATGCATGGAGAGGCGATACCTGTTCCCCCGTTCTTTACCAACCGCTGACCGAGACACTCCCGCCCAATACCAACCGATGCTTTGCTCCGACGGATGGACGCGCTACCAACCATGCATTTCCCTATTATAAAGTCCAGATGCCTGGAGGTGGAATCCTCCTTGCCGTTGGCTGGCCCGGCCAGTGGTCATCCTGTTTCACAACCGATAACGATCGCCACCTACGTATCATAGCGGGACAGGAACTAACCCATCTCACACTACGGCCGGGTGAAGAAATTCGTACCCCGCTCATCGCCATCCTCTTCTGGAAAGGGGAAGATACCGTTCGGGCCCAAAATCTCTGGCGCCGATGGATGTGGGCGTATAATGTGCCACGCACCAAAGACGGCAAGCTTCCACCGCCGATTCTTTTTGGTAACACCTCCTTAGAATTCAATGAAATGATTAACGCCAATGAAGACAATCAGAAATACTTCATCGACCGCTATATCGAAGAAAAGATCGGCATTCATTACTGGTGGATGGATGCCGGCTGGTATCCATGCGACGGTCATTGGCCCAACACCGGAACATGGGAATCCGATACCACACGTTTTCCAAATGGTTTGCGTGCGATCTCCGATCATGCACTGGCCAGGGACATAAAGACGCTTGTCTGGTTTGAGCCCGAACGCGTCGGAGGAGGCTGGCTCAGTCGCAACCACCCTGAATGGCGTATTGGTCCCCTGTTAAACCTCGGTAATCCACAAGCCTGGAACTGGCTCGTAAACCACGTTGACGGTCAGCTCAAAAGCCAGGGCATTCATCTCTATCGCCAGGATTTTAATATGAGCCCCTTGGGCTTCTGGCGAGGAAACGATGCGCCCGACCGCCAGGGTATTACAGAAAACTTCCATGTACAGGGATACCTCGCCTATTGGGATCAGCTCAGGAAACGACATCCGCAACTGATCATCGACAGTTGCGCCTCCGGGGGACGCCGTAATGATCTCGAAACGATGCGGCGTGCGATCCCCCTCCACCCGACCGATTACAACTATGCAGACCTCATCGTCAAACAGGCCTTTCATCACAGCCTGTTTCATTGGATCCCCTACTTCGGCTCAAACACCGTTCCCGTCAATACTGTCGATCCATATACCATCCGCAGCGGATACGCACTCGGTATGGTATTCGGTTATGATATGCGCCGAACGGACCTGGACTATGCACTGCTCCGCAAACTCGCCGACCAATGGCGCAGAATTAATGAATGCTATTATGGGGATTTCTATCCTGTTCTCCCCTATAGTCTGAATGAGGACAACTGGATCGCCTGGCAATTCCATCGTCCTGATCACAATGAGGGTGTTATTCAGGCCTTTCGGCGACAGAATAATAATGATACCACCAAAACTCTGCGCCTCGGCGGCCTGGACCCTGCTTCGCAATATCGTTTCACCGATTTCGACAAAGAGCAACCATTTACACTATCCGGCCGTACACTGCTAGACAAAGGCTTGCCCGTAGAGATCCCCCTTAAACCTGGTTCTGTAGTAATCCATTACATGTTGATAAAGCCGAAGTAATTCGTATTCGGGTTCTATTTCACCAGGGTGACTGTCGGCCAGATTGATATATATTACACCCGGTTACAAAACTCACATGCGACCATTCGGACCCGTCGCCGGTATTCACTGGGCATAGCGAATAGCAAAAGCCCGAGGGAAACTCACTCTGAAAACCTTATGTCTCTACACGATCCTTACATTCTCACGACATTACATGATCACGAAGCCACTCTTCCGCCAGAATGGCAAAATCCCTCAAGTCGACAACACAATCTGCGTTTAAATCCACGACCGGAAATCCATCACAATCGGGGGTATAATCGATCAAACGAAAATCGTCAAAGTGGAGCGTACCGCTTCGAGGTTCCCCACTGGTATTGACTAAACCGATCAGAATCCCATTCATGTAGTGAATATCCTCTATGCCCGTATAAGGATCCATCCAATTTACCATATCATCATTCCGCAAATTGATACTAATCTCATGCCATTGGTTAGGATCCGATGGATTGTCCATTGTGCTGAACGGACCAACCTGAAATGCTTCCCGCTCCGTCACATCCGGCGGATCATCCCCTGCATGTAAGAATAGTCCGACATCGTCGGTATTATCGGCATGGTATTTGACTCGGAAACGAATCTCATCATATCCTGAAATGTCCGCCACAGTGATCCGATGACCCAGAACAAGCCAGTCATCGGCGGTCCAGCCCTCTGTGAACTGGTAGTCGAGCCGCATGGCCTGACTGCCGCCATAGGGTGAATCCGTCTGTCCGGTCAAAAGCGTAAATGTTGGGTATCCTTTGCCACTATCACTCAAATACTTGAACCAACCCATAGTAATCGGCGGAAAACCCGTAGAGGAATAGACTTCAAAATCTTCTAAAACCATAGGTGGTTCAATGCTATCGGGAATCAAAGTGCTGTCCAACCAATGACTTGTCAAGTTCCCCAGATCCGTAAGGTCCACATCCATGTCTCCATCGAAATCTGCAAATAATACCTGTTCCCGAATCTGTTCTGCACTCAAGGCAACATCCCAGACAGCCACATCATCCACGTAACCGGGGAAGTATGTATTGTGACTTTGCCGACTTCCAATCCGGAACTCATCCATCGTGGCTAATTCCCTGATTTCCATCCCGATCAGTACACCGTCAAGATACCACTTGATAATCGCTCCATCATAGGTAGCGGCAAAATGGTGCCATTGCACATCGACGGGGCAGAAAGGCTGTTCCCATCCGTGCACATGCAAAACATAGTTGCCCCCACTGTCAACCTGGACATCGAAATAGTTCCCCCCACTGCCGGCAGCAGGGGAAAATCCAAAGACGTTTGTCCAGTCCGGAATGGATGTCGTATTGGCCCTGGCCCAGCCCGTAATAGACCGCGGCATATCACCGCTGATACCGACGGAACCGATTTCAACATATTGCTCATCCACCTGACCATCTTCATTTAAAAGAAGAACATTACCACGCAGCTCTTCCTTTACGATGTTAGGATCGGATTGTCCCATGTATGTTCCATCATGGCCGCTTTCGGTACTGTCGTCGGGACCGGTCTCGAATTCATAGAGCGCCACCAATCCATAGCTCGTAGTAAAGCTCCACACATCTCCCGTATATATCGCAGGTGTCAAGCCTATGTTGGGATCATACACATCGATGCGCCAATAGTAGGAGGTTCCTGCGCTTAAGCTATCTTCTCCGTATGGGTCATACATCGTAGTGGTCTGACTTGTGACCAAAGCCCCTTCCGGGAAGTTCGGATCCGTGCTGAAATAGATATCGTATTCTGGGGCATCAACAAGGGTGGGTGCTTCCCATCGCAACGTGACGGCCGGATCGGTTGTCGGACTCATATCAGCGGGTGTGGGACAACAGGCCTTGTAACCGGCCGGGACTTCAATAGGGCTCAATACTTCATCGGGAATTCGTTGCTGATTAAAATCTGGTCCCTGATACAGTACATACAGAATGTTGCTGCCGCCCTTTTCAAAGTAAGTGACTGTGATCGTATGTTGTTCCTGAGTCAAAAAAATGGTGCCGGAATGACTTTCCGATCCATGAAGACCATCATTATCGACTACAAGCACATTATCTATATAGAGCCGACTACCATCGTCCGAAACCGTGGTAAAAGTATAGTCTCCCTCCCTTGTAATGCTTATCATGGCGGAGAAACGGAACGCAAAGTTATCCTCTTGATCCCGCAGGTTGATATCAAAGTTACTGGTCAGTCCCGTGTGTTCAGGATTCAACGATTCAAAATCGGGCAATTGATCCCATGTGCCTTCGTAATACTCATAATTAACGTATCCCAAGACCGTCCCCGAGATCACAATGATCCCGAAGAATACTGATACTATCCTTTGTCCCATTGCCGGCTCCTTTGCCTAAGGCCTATTGAATTTAAATCCCCTCCATTAGGACGAACGATAGATGCGAACGTTCAGCTTCGGCGACGCAGTAATCCAAGAGCACCAATTCCCAACAGTCCCAGCGTGGTCGGTTCGGGGATACAATGGGTATCGACATCGATCTGGTCAAGCACAACGCTCTGCCCCTCGCCCAGACTGCCTGTAAGGATGAGCGTTTCGGATCCGGGTTGTGTATCAAAGGAGAACTTGCCTTCATATCGCAGCCAAACTTGTTGCTGTGCATCGATTCCTATGGGGTATCCATTTTCATCAAAATAAGAGAACTTATGCTCGTTATCGATAATCCCATCGGCATAGCAGTTAAAGCTTACCATGCTTGTAATCGCATTGGCCAGTTCAAAATCACTTACCCGAAATGTCAGTTCAAACCAGACTTCCTTTTGCATATTTGAATTAGCGATATTAGGAATTTCGATGGTTAACCATGTTGTATTCTCCTGCGGTCCGCTGATCTCCCAGCCGCCTTGCCGTGTTCCTAAAACAGTATAAGGAGGTTCCGGAAGGAACACTGTTCCCATATCATCCACCCAATTTGCCTGACCAAATGTCAGCGTTGGAGTGCCAGGATTGATGTAACCATCATCGGGAGCAATCGGCTCGCCTGAAGTTGTTATTGTGCCAAAACTCCAACTCTGATGGGTGAAATACGGATCATTCTCCCATCCGGGTGGGTTGGAGTAATCGCCCAGAACGTACCCGCCCACAAGATTCAGAAGTAACAGAAACAAAAATGCTCTCTTCATAACCCTCTCCTTACTAGAAAAATTCTGATTCTTTATTTCATAACGGATTTACTTTTACTTCATTATGCCCGTGAACCACAGGATGTGAATGCTAAAGAAATGGCTTATCCTCCCATAATATACAACCTTCAAATAGATTGCAGGACTATCGTTATGCACATTTGTCCTCCCAATCCTTGAGAAACACTATCTAGGAGCCTATTACCTGACAAAACACAATAGACTTTCTTTCCGCTCCTCATTTTTGATTATTATAGCATTTTTTATTATCCTTGTCAAGCACTTTTGAACCACGCGGTTACCCGTTTTGGCACGGAATGTGCTCAAGACCTTCTCGTCATTTGAAACGCGATCTTTAAAGGTATATCACCACAAAAGATAAGCAGGTTTTGGATAGGCTCTAGTAATACTCAACCAAGGTGTATTGCAGAAAAGGTTGTCTAATTTGGGATTTTACACCTCCATTGTATATGTCTCTTGAACTTTCTGAATCCCATTGCTATTGTATAGTCCGATAGGAGAAAGGAGGTTCGTAATAGGGGACAATTCGTATGGTTAAATGAAAAATAACATTCATTATGAAAAATTCTGCAGTGAACGACATTCGCAAATGGTTTTCTGTTATTTCTTTATTATTGGCTGTAAATTGTTCTCTGCTTGTATCCTGTTCATGGGCTGAAAGTTTACAACAGGATGTTCTTGCAGAGATTCCTTCTCCACCAAAAGACTCTCCCGGATTCCCCTCCCGTTGTAACGATTTTGATGTATTATCCGGCTTTCAGAGTCCGCCGTCGGGTTACGGCCAGGTTGCATTCTGGTGGTGGACCGGTGATCCGCTGGATAAAGAGCGCCTACTGTGGCAAATCGAGGAACTCCATCGTAAAGGGGTATCGGGTATGCAGGTAAACTATGCCCATGAAGATACGCCCGGCTGGCCAACCTATCCGATGGAGCCGGCACTTTTCTCCAATGCATGGTGGGACATCTGGAAATTCGTTGCCCACGAATGCGCCAAACGAGATATGGGCATAGGCTTAAGTGGTTACACCATCGACTGGCCCAACGGCAAGAGCCTTATAAGCAGCACTATCTATTCAGATCCTGAGATCCAAGGTCGCGAGATTACGATCGCCGCCCGTATTCCTGCCCGAGCAGGAATACTAATCACCAAGCAACTTCCTGCGCACAGTATAGGCGTACATGCTTATCGTATCAAAAATAAGAAAATAGAGTGCGGTGGCATCGACTTGTTACCCTTTGTGAAGGAAGGAAAACTCGAGTGGCAACCCGTCGATGGCGAGTGGCAAATATGGCTGTTCACCGCCCCGCGCAAAGCGGGTACTCTTAATCCGATGCACTCGTTGGCCGGTAAGCGAGTTATCGAAAAATTCTTCCAGCAATTCCAAAACCATGCGCCCAATCAGTCTGCGGCAGGACTAAACTATTTCTTTCATGATGAGCTGCAATTCGGCGTCGGCGACAATATCTGGGTGGATGATTTCCCGGAGGTTTTCCGCAACCGTAAAGGTTATGATGTTTTTGACATCCTTCCGGCCTTGTTTACGGATATAGGTCCAATCACACCTAAGGCGCGGCTCGATTTTATGGATGTAAAGGTACAATTGTCTGAAGAGCGATATTTCCGACCTATCTTCAAGTGGCATTGGAGCAGAGGGAAAATATACGGCTGCGATCAAGGAGGACGCGGCAGGAATCCGCTGGAGTTCGGTGATTATTTTCGCAGTGTACGGTGGTATACCGCCCCGGGACACGACACGCCCGGCGGACATGCAGATTTAATTAAGGGAAAGGTTTCCAGTTCGATTGCCCATCTGTATCAGCGTCCGCGCGTTTGGCTCGAAGGGTATCACAGCCTCGGATGGTCGGCGACTCCCGAGATGCTTATGCAGGCCACCCGAGAGAACTTTATCTATGGTTGTACACTTCTGAATCTGCACGGCCTCTATTATACGACGCATGGCGGTTACTGGGAGTGGGCTCCTCCCTGTTATCACTTCCGTATGCCTTACTGGGAACATATGGACGTGTTTATGAAGTACTTTGAACGATTATCCTATCTCCTAAGTCAAGGTATACATTGCTGTGATGTTGCCGTGATGTATCCGGTAGCCCCACTCCAGGCTGGGATAGGCGGCAAGGAGGCAACCAGCATTGCATTTGAAACAGGTCAAAGGCTCATGGAAAACGGCATTGACTTCGATTTCATGGACTTTCAATCGCTCGACCGGACGCAGATTCATGACGGAAGGCTGCATGTATCCGGCGAAAAATACAGCGTACTTGTCTTGCCGTCTATGCAGGCAGTTCGGTGGTCCACAATTCTTAAAGCCAGACAATTCTACCGGGAAGGGGGAACTGTGATTTCGATCGGCAGCTTACCTATGGCCAGCGACCGCATCGGAAGCAATGATTCCCTACTCGATGAGGTCGTCCGAGAGATCTTTGGGGCATCCGCATCAGAGGTTAAGGCCGGAACAAAACTGTCTTTGCAAAAAAACGCCGCCGGTGGAATCGCATTTGCCGCCACGCCAGATACTATGTCCGGTGTGCGCCGCTACACAGGCGGTTACAAAGGATCGTTTGTCTGGTCGAAAGAGCATGTCTCCGATGTATATTTCAAAGGTGTATGGAAAGCAAGCTCCCTTATTGCAGATAACTGTCATATTAAATTTCTTTGTGATAATTCGGGAAGTCTTACTGTCAACGGTCGGCAATTATGCGAATCCACAGATTATCAAACCGGCTGGATGGGAGACGTCTCATTACAAGCGGGAGATGTGATCACAGTCGATGCCCACGATCACGATGACGGAAATCACAGCGCTGGGATGTTTATTGCCGTTGTTTGTGAAGGGAAAACGGTCATGTCAAGTCGCGACTTTCGTTACTCGACGAAAAGTCCGACAAACAAATGGAGAACAAATACAGATCTTACAGGTTTGTCTTTACCGTCAACCGAGAATATCCATGAAGCCCATCGCGGCGACAGCAGGGATGTATTCAGTGCGTTTTCCAGGATTGCGTCATTGATACCACGGGATGTACGATCAGATCCGCCGGCAAAGGTGTTGCATCGAAGAATTGGTTTTCGCGATGTCTACATGGTCATGGGCGCGGCAAGAGGATCTCAGTGTTTCTTTCGATCCACGGGTGCTGTTGAATCATGGGATCCCTGGACCGGTCAAACGCACCCGGTGGATGTACTGTCGACAACGGCAGAAGGCACCTTCGTACGTTTGCCTCTAGAAGACTATGAGGCTCAGATAATCGTTTTTGATTCCAGCAAGACATCCACATCACCTGAGGTCATCCGCCCCGTAATGACCTCACACACGTTTCAGCAGATACCGCTGGATGGACCGTGGGAATTCGAACTAAAGCCCACACTCGACAATCGCTGGGGCGATTTTCGACTGCCCGTGACAGACAAGATCATTGGCGCTGAAGCGCGGATTTTTAGATATGTCACCGAACAACAGGCAGATCCTGATTGGTGGAAATCCGATTATGATGATTCCGACTGGCCCCGTATAACATGCGGCTTTGGTCAGAAATTCTGGAAACTGGGCCCCTTGCCTGACAATATCGATAGCACTGATCTGGAGCGACAGCTGGCGGCAATCAAACGCGTGGAACCTTCCACACCGGTGGAAATTGGTGCAAAGGCGTACCACTGGACATCGTACGAAATCTCTTGGCGCTGGGGTGTCGAAGGCGATCCGGGACACCAGGGTTATCATGGCCTGAAAGAGAACATCACGGATGATTTCATCTGCCTTGGCAAGCCACAGGCCGGCCTGAACGAAATCCTCTACGTCAATGAGCCGTCGGGCAGTCGTTATTACCTGTGGACGACGGCAGCCGCACCTGCGGATGTGCAGGCCCAAATCTTCGCCGGCGGTCTTATACCCGCGGCCATCTATATCAACGGCCTCCGATACAGCGATTCGACAGATATGCTTACGCTGCATGAAGGCTCCAATCCGTTGCTTCTCTGTTACGACAAACCTGGGCGCAGCCACTTTGTCCTGGAACGAACGGATTGTTCGCAGCCGACTTTACGGACGCCACTTTCAATGCAATGGTACGATCGCCCCGGCCGGCTGCCGTTTGATATCCACGCCGGCGAGCCCACCCCGGCAGGCTGGTACCGCTTTATTGCGCCGCCCGGGCTGAAGGCAATGACTGCAACCGTGCATGGTGAGATACAGGCATGGGCAAACGAAAAACCAGTGACGGTTGAAAGACAACAAACGCTAATCGGCGGCGCCATACAATACCGCCTCAGACTCGCAGAAGGGATCGCCGGGACGGCTTCGATAGCGTTGCGTATTGAACCGGAGCGCGGCTACTATGGCGGATCCGCATTACCGAAACCGATTACCCTCGAATGTGGTTCTGGCATAATGTCCACCGGCGATTGGTCCCAGGTCGGCATACTGGAAAATTATTCTGGAGGTGCATGGTATCGCAAAGCGATAATCTTGACATCCGATCAGATTGGAACAACCGTTTTACTTAACCTAGGCCACGTCGTCGCCACCGCCGAAGTTCATGTTAACGGTCACCTCGCAGGCATCCGAGTGGCGCCGCCATGGAAAGTGGATGTGACCAAGTTTCTTAAACCGGGACAAAACAAAATTGAAATCCTCGTCTACAATACCCTGGCAAATCATTATCTGACAATCCCGACAAGATATCGCGGCTCATTACGGTCGGGCCTGATCGGTCCTGTAACCCTTGATGTGACACAAGCTGCAAGCCTAAACCTCCAACGTCAGGATTAAGAGCCTCTAATGTTCTGTTGAAATCCTTATGCGGCACACCTGATGATCATCAGGTTGTGCGTGGTAATCCGTAGCAGGTACTCGCGTTCACACGAGGCATCGTTGCGAGCTCTCAGCGAGGACTCCAACAAACGCTTGTGCTGCGAGAACGCACTCTCGATTTGCCGGCGTGATATTGCTCTTTATCAAAATGGAGCTTCATTTCTCGACGATACCGGCTCTTGAGCCTTTTGCCTGTCCGCCGTCTGTTGAGTGGGACCGCCATATCGTTAAGACCATCTCTTCGAAGGAAGGAGCGAGGAGACGATTGCCATGAGCGCTGAGATGATCTCCATCCATAAAGATCGGCTTTCCGTCATCATCAAAGGCAGAAAACACTTCCTTATCACATAACACAAGGAGCGGGTCCCAGATATACAGGTTCTGGTGTCTTTGCTGAAGAATCCGCAGGGAATCCATAACCGGCTGGCGGAGTTGGAGTAAAAAATCGCGTTCGATTGTAAGGCCCGGGGCGCATATTGGATTCATCCGGTTAAACCAGTCCGAACAGCGAAACGGGGGGGCTTTCAGGATGGGTTTTGGCGCATCGATCAAGACGTGCACCCCGAGGGCCTTAAATTCTTCAATGAGTTGGCTGGTTTCCTCCAATGCCAATTGGCGGCATTTCACGGCCTCGAGACTGTTGCATTCGGCCAGTACTTCCTGCTCCACTCGATCTGTCAATTCCGGCATACGCAAGGAGGCGAGAAACAGGATGTCGCCCGGTTTTGCCAGCTTTTTTACATCGTTCAATGCATACTCATAAAACGAGGAACCTTCTTTTATTTCACTCATGGGTTTGAGCAGGCCTCCCACGGCACAACCCCCTTCTTCATACTCATGCACTTCAAAGCCCAACCTTCCGGAGACGATTTGGAGCATTGTCCTATAGGCCGCGGTATGGGAGTCGCCGACGGCAAAGAGCTGCCGGCCGGCAATATTCGGATCGACGGTGATCGGCTGCTTCGGCCGATCGGCCCGGTACCTTCTGGAATACCAGATATATTCATCTTTTGTGACGCTCAAGCTGATTTTCGGCTTTGCGTTTACGATAAACCGGGCTGCAAAGAAGGCAAGCAATACAACGGTGATTCCACCAAGGATGATTTGCCAGTTTTTTCGTGACCGTAGATATTGACTGGTTCGTATCGGTGTTTCAATACAGTGAAACGATGTCGCCGCCAGGACAAACATGACCACCAGATAGACTAGAGCGGATGACAGGGTATTGAATCCGATAGTCCAGCGCAATAAGGCCGAAACAGGCCAGTGCCACAGATAGAGGGAATAGGAAATTTTCCCGATATAGGTCATGATCGAGGCACTGAGAAATCGTTGAAACCGGGACGGCTTGTCTCCAGCGGAGACCACACCGCTGGTCAACAGCACTGTACCCGTTACGGGAACCAGTGCCCAGGGAAACGGAAAAGCGTTCTGATCGGCAAGAACAAAGCCGGCGCCGATCACTGCAATACCACAAGACAAAAGAAAACTGGAGAAATGTTTAGATTTCGGGAGGAAGCCATTATTGGAATGCAGTTTAAAAAGCAAGGCACCCGCGGCCAATTCCCAAAACCGGGCCGGCAAAAGATAGAAGGCACGATCAGGATTCGCTTTGGTGGCAAAACAGGCATAGATTAAGGATGCCATTCCGAGAACAGCCAACAGAGCATTGGATGCATAGCCTGCGATGGATTTGTTTTTTCTTAACTTGAGCCATATATAATAGATCAGGGGAAAGAGGAGATAGAACTGCTCTTCGACGGCCAGGGACCAGGTATGAAGAAACGGATTATAATCCACTCGTGGTGAAAAGTAGCCATCATTATACCAAACGAGGGCAAAATTGCTGTAGCCAAGGAATGCCGATATGCCGGTTTTACTTATGGTTCTGCTCAGCCAAGAAGATGGGATAAACAAGGTCGATGCAAGAATGGTAAAGAGCAGGCATACGATCAGGGCGGGTATGATTCGCAGAATGCGCCGTTTATAAAATTCCGATAGATACGCCGGAAACCGCAACGATGATTTGTTGTATAGCGATTTGCTGATCACATAGCCGGAAATGACGAAGAATATGTCTACGCCGGTAAATCCTCCCTTCGGAAAGGACAATACATCCATATGATAAAGAATAACGGCGGATACGGCAATGGCTCGTAAACCATCGATCCCCGGCACATAGCCGGAAGATACAGACCTTGTTTCCATAGAATCCTTCCCTGGACTACATAAGATGTGCTTATCAGCGTATGTTATTGGTTAATTGATTCTCTCCTTTGCATGTACTCCTTTCATGGGAGTATTGTAAGGGAGAGGACTTTCAATGTCCACACTTTGCGTACTATTCTTTTGGTATCCCAAGAAAGTAAATTCTTGACGTATTAAGGCTAATTCTGCAAAATTGTTGACATCGAAAAGGAACGTTTACACGTGTTGATTATTTCACCGAGAATTGTTTGTTTATCCTTCAGGAGGATTTATGATGACACTTATCGCATATAGCAGTAACGGTCCTACCCGCCGGCAATTCTTGTACTGTTTGACCGGGACGATAGCGGCCTGCACATCATTGGCCTGTATAGCCGAGAGCAGAGCAAGCGGCACACCGTCCAAGGCCGGTTTGATTGATACGATCAGCCGCAAGGTACTGTGGCACGGGCGGCGCGATGGCTACTCCTGGTTTCATCCCCGCGTGTGCATGATTCCAGGTTCTCCGAATCCCCTTGCATTGATGACTACCCAGAAAATCACCGGCTCCGACTATTATCACGCCGTGCACTGCTCCGTGTCCTCCGATCTGGGCAAGTCGTGGGCGGAACCCCAGCCGATCCCCGGTCTGGGTCGGCGGAGTGTCTCGGATACTGTGCAGGAAGGCGTCTGTGATGTTGTGCCCGATTATCATCCGCAAACCCGAACGGTAGTGGCGATCGGACACAATGTCTGGTACGAGAATGGCCGAAAAATGCGCTCCCAGCGAAGCCGATTCCCCGTCTATGTGGTCCGACGCCAGGATGGGACGTGGTCGGAAAAGCGAATCCTGCCATGGAAAGACGCCCACACCTTTTCCATATATACCTGCGGCTGCGGGCAACGCGTTATGCTCCCCGACGGCAACCTGATCATACCCTTCTCGCTCGGATACAACGGCCGGAACAATCGAACGGTCATCTCGGCATTGTGCACCTTTGACGGAAACGAAATCCGGATGATCAAACTTGGCAACGAGCTGATCAACAAAACCAAACGAGGACTATTAGAACCCAGCATGACATCCTTCAACGGACGATTCTACATGACGATTCGCGCCGAAGACAATCGCGGCTATGTCTGTTCTTCCGACGATGGTCTGCACTGGTCGCCGCCTCAGCCCTGGAGCTGGCTGGACGGAAGCCGGCTGACCATGTCCACTACGCAGCAGCACTGGCTTGTCCATAGCGAGGGGTTGTTCCTGGTCTATACCCGCAAGGCGGAGGCGAATATCAATGTTTTCCGGTGGCGGGCCCCCTTATACATCGCGGCCGTGGACATCGAATCCATGCGGCTTATCAAAGAAACAGAGCGTATCGTCCTTCCCCTGATTGGAGATGGGATCCGCGATGCCGGAAATGTCGCCCGTATGGGAAATTTTCATACTACAAGCGCTACGGCGAATGAATCATGGGTCACTGTGGGAGAGTGCCTGCCCGGCAAGAGCTTTACAGGTGATACCCTGTTGGCCCGGATCCATTGGTCACGACCAAATGAGATGTGAAGAGTCGGATTCGCTGCAGAGGAGCACGGTCAATAAACAGCGTGGGCAGAGCCCACCTGCCTAGCTTTTTAACCAGCGCCAAGGTGTCCAACCCAAGAGAGATATTCTTTTGGCGAGTTTGGCGTTAGTGATGCATTCGTCGATTTTTTCTAAAATCCTTGTTTTCGTCAATGAGTCTGTCAGGCAAGGATCGATTACCGATTCGAGAATATTTATCGGATGGGCAGGTTCGTCTGTTGTTAAAGAGCGTGTCATTATGTCAATACACAACAATCGAGCATGCTTATTCACCTCAGGAAACAGAGCAATTAGCTTGTTTCGTAAAGAAATCGACTGTTCCGATTCCTGCTGTGAGGCAGCCATATCTGTTGATTGATGAACATGGTTTGCCTCCGATAATGCGCTCCAATATTGGATCGTCAACTTTTTAAACGCTACAAATGTCTTCTCCGCCCTTCTTGCTGCCGAGTAACGTATTGGTTCTACAAAGGTATTCATAATGATTACTGCGTAGGCGGAGCCTACCTAGCTACCTGGCTTTCGTTTTTGGATGGATTTTTAAGTAAGAGCTCTGCTTTTAACCGATTGGCATAAAAAAAACAAAGACTCGTTAATAAGATTGCAGAGTAAAAACATTCCGATTTTAACCTGGAAATACTGCACTTATCGTCTAAACACCCAATATCTACCCACTGCCTTCTATCAACCTCTACTACATCTTTAGTTACAAAACCGATTCTATGAATATTTATCAAAGATGTACTCGTATATACAAATAATGACGTACATAATATAATGGAGGTACTTGTTAGAAAAACAAGCTTTATTCGCATTGTTTTAGCTATATTTTGTTTCTTTAAAATTTTTATGTGCTTTGGAGTAGTTAGCAAGTATACAATAAGCAGAAGGATCGAGAATGATAAACTATATACCTCAAAGAGTTGCCATGAAATCCATAACAATCCCAGAGGTATCAATATTTCCACTACTAAAAGGATGTATTTGGATGTTTTCATGAATTCTTCTTATTATAGCAGATAAAGTTTCTATCCCATTCCTTTCAATACTCCTCATATATCATCCGTTTGAATCAAACTCCAATCAAAACCGTTAACCAATCTCGGTTTCTGAAATCAATGAACCGTCTAATATGACCACGCTCAGGATTGATAATTTATCATTGATCATTAATGATTTTTAAGGAAATAAATATGACATGAATCACTTCCCATTTTAGTTACTCTCCATAGGCATCAGAAGATCCCTCGCTGCACTCGGGATGATTCTATGAAAGCGCGTCTCCTGGTTTGGGGTAGAATGCCCCGGATCAGACAATTTTATGCGGGCTTGCCGCAGGAAG
>JAFGPC010000161.1 GCA_016926155.1 Sedimentisphaerales bacterium | reverse complement strand
TCCAGCAGGTGGTATACCGTTTGGACCGGCGACAGCAGCGGGATTGCCAGGAGGGCTGCTCGAGCCCCTGAGCGGCCCAGCGGATCGAAAGATCGGGGCGGTTGTTGATGCCGTCAATGGCCTGCATGAGGCGGTGGGACTTGAACCGATCCACCGGATCGAACAGAAGTCCCTGTACCTTGTTTTCGTCCACTAATCCTTGCAGGATGACCCCGGCGCGCTTGAACCGGTATCCTTCACGGAACAGCCGCCGCACGCTGTCCATGGCCTCCTGTAACAATTCCCCTGTGTCGCTGGTTGGACGGAGAAACCGTACCGTCTCGGAATTGAAATACCGCCCAATCCGAGAAAACCGGTTGGTCATGACAAAGATCGTCATGTACTGGGCGGCCTGACGCTCCTGGCGAAGCTTCTCGGCGGCCCGTGTGACAAAGGTCGCCACCGCCTGGCAAAGCGGCTCAAACTGCTCGACCGCCTGCCCGAACGACCGCGAGACCGTCACTCCCTGCTTGGCAGGGGGATTGTCGTCGATTTTATAACAGTCTACCTGTCTGAGTTCGTAAACGGTCCGGACGCCGTTGACGCCGAAGCGTTTTCGGATCCAGGCGATGTCTGTATTCCGTAAAGCTCGGGCCGTTGTAATTCCTCTGCTTTGCAGAGCCTTGGCACTCGCATGTCCGATACACCACACATCTTCGACCTTGATCTGTTCCAGAGCCTGATCCAGCCAGGGCGAATCGGTCAGGTCCAGCACGCCATCGGCCTTTGCGGAACGCTTCGCTAATTTGTTCGCTACCTTGGCCAGTGTTTTGGACCGGCCGATCCCCACCGATACTTCCAGCCCCGTCCATTTCCTGACCCGGTCCCGAATTTTATGCCCATAGGCCTGCCTGTCTTCGGTCATCCCCGTCAGGTCAAGGAAAGCCTCGTCAATCGAGTAGATTTCCAGCCGGGGTGTCAAGGTGCTTAGAGTCTCCATCACCCGCCCGGACATGTCGGCATACAGGGCATAGTTGGAGGACAGCACCTCGACGTTGTGCTTTTTGAGGATGTCCTCGGCCTCAAAAGCGGGAACGCCCATCCCGATCCCCAGGGCCCGGGCCTGCTTGGAGCGAGCCACGATGCAGCCGTCGTTGTTGCTGAGTACCACGATGGGCTTACCGCGCAGCCGTGGCGCAAAGACCTGTTCGCACGAGGCATAGAAGTTATTGCAATCCACTAAGGCGAAGACTTTTTTCATAACAGTGCATGAATGACATTGGTCACAATGCCCCATACCTCGAAGCCCATTCCTTCCAAGATTTCCTGAGTCGGATAATCATCGTTTTCCGGGGCCAGATAGATTTTCCGTTTTCGGATTCGGATCCGTTTGACGGTCAGTTCCCCATCGAGAAGGGCGATGATCACATTTCTATCTTTCGGATCAAGAGAACGATCCACGATTAGCAGATCGCCATGGTGGATTCCCGCTCCGACCATCGAATCGCCAGTCACCCGTACGAAAAATGTGGCGGCCGGATTGCGGATCAGATACCGGTTCAGATCCAGGCGGCTTTCCTCATAGTCGGCGGCCGGGGAGGGAAAGCCTGCCGCCACTCGTGCCTCGAAAAACGGCAGCGGCATTTCCGTGTCCATACCCGGCCGATAGACGATTCCCACTTTGGTCTTCATGGCCGCATTATATAACCGCCGGGACTTCAATACCAATAGAATCCGATGATTGAAGCTGTTGAATAACTCCACAAATTCGAGTAGGTAACCATAAGGATTGGCCTTGACAGGCCCGGATAGAGGGATATGATAATCGACATCCGAGATTGCTGAATTTCTGTTGTCGTAAAGGGAAGTGTGACCGGCTATGATCATTGATTGTCATACGCATTTGGCGTTTCCTTTGGCTGAGACCGAGGCTACCAGACATACGGAAGTTTGCGCCAAGGTCGATACGGCGCTTGTGCTCAGTGGTCGTTGTGAGGATGCAAAAAAAGCCCAGAAACAGCTTTCCGACTATGTCGGCCGTAATGGCAAGATGATCGGATTTGCGGCAATAAATCCGGTAGAAGACAAGATTGGGATGCGCAGTATGACCGCCCTGAAGGAAACAGGGATCAAGGGGGCTGTGCTATACTGCTGTGAGGATCAGTTACATCCGACTCACAGTCGGGCAATGCGGTTTTACTGTGCCGCCGAAGAACTGGGTATGCCGGTGTTTTTTCACAATACAGCCCCGTTTGAACGGAATTCAATACTGGATTATGCCCAGCCATTTCTTCTGGATGAGGTGGCACGTCAGTTCCCCTCACTGCGTATCATCATCGGTCGAATGGGATTGCCGTTTATCGATCAAACCCTGTGTATGCTGGTCAAACATGAGAATGTATTTGCGGATCTGAGCATTCGACCTCCACGGATCTGGGAAGTATATAACATTGTTGTTCGGGCTTCAGAAGCGGGTGTCATGGACAAGCTTCTGTTTGGCAGTGGTTATCCGGAAAATGATCCCGGCCAGTGTATCGAGACCCTGTTGGGCTTTAACCGGTTATTGGCCGATACCAAATTGCCAACCGTGCCGCGCGAACAGCTTCGCAGTATCATTGAGCGTGATACATTAGGCATACTTGGATTGACACGATAAGATAATTTCATATGGCCGCCGTCAAGGAGAACATCGACAAGACTTGAAAGGGAGTGAGCTTTGACCCGGGAACGATGGGGCAGCAAATTGGGGGTGATCCTGGCGGTAGCGGGAAGTGCCGTTGGCTTGGGGAATTTCCTTCGTTTTCCCGGGATTGCCGCCAGAAACGGGGGCGGGGCATTCATGATTCCCTATTTTATTTCCTTTCTATTGCTGGGCCTGCCCCTAATGTGGATCGAATGGACGATCGGCCGGTTTGGCGGGGGATTTGAGCACAGCACGGCTCCGGGCATCTTTCAAACTATGTGGCGTAAGAACCGATTTATTAAATATTTTGGGGTAATCGGCATCTTCGGCCCTGTCATTATCTTCTCTTATTACACCTATATTGAATCCTGGTTGCTGGGTTACAGTCTATATGCGGTAACCGGCAAATATACCGCTTGTACAGACCAGATCCAAATGACGGAGTTTCTTAAGGGATATCAGGGATTGGTGTCGAACGAGCATTTTACAAACCTGGGGCCGGCTTACATATTCTTTCTGATCACATTTCTGGTTAACATTGTTATCGTGGGATTTGGAGTCAGTAGGGGGATTGAACGATTCTGCAAATGGGCACTTCCGTTATTGTTGCTAATCGCAGCGTTGCTTGTAATCCGGGTTTTAACCCTTGGCACACCGGATCCTGCCTATCCTGAAAGAAGCATCTCCAATGGGCTGGGATTTTTATGGAATCCAGACTGGTCAGAACTGCGAAAAGGAAAAGTATGGCTGGAAGCAGCAGGACAGATCTTTTTCACACTTAGTTGTGGATTCGGAGTAATCCTGACCTATGCCAGCTATCTTCGTAGACAGGATGATGTGGCCCTGTCCGGTCTCAGTGCCGCAGCAGCCAATGAGATGACCGAGGTTGTAATTGGGGGTAGTTTGGTTATACCTGCGGCCTTTGTCTTCTTGGGGCAAGCTGGGATTCAGAAAGTCGCAGGGCAAAATATATTCGATCTGGGTTTTGTCACAATGCCACTGGTCCTCCAGGAAATGGCTTTTGGGCAGATGTTCGGATTTCTGTGGTTTTTCCTTTTGTTTGTAGCGGGAGTGACCAGCTCTATTTCTCTGGCGATGCCGGCGATTGCATTTCTGGAAGATGAGTTCAACCTGAGCCGGCGCGAGGCTTGTGTCATGTTTGGCGTGGTTACATTTATCCTTTGTCAACCGGCCATTTTCTTTTATGGGAATGGCGTATTGGATGAAATGGATTTCTGGGGAACATCGGTATGTCTTGTGGTTTTTGCCACGATTGAGGCAGTGCTGTTTGGATGGGTCTTCGGTATGGAAAGAGCCTGGACAGAACTCCATGTGGGCTCAGATATCAGGATTCCCAAGATCTATCGATATATCATCAAATATGTCACACCTGTATTTTTGATGACGATACTAACGATATGGTTTTGGCAAAAATGGAAAGATGCTATTTTGATGACACAAATTCGAGAGGAACATCCGGAAAACGTTCCTTTTATTCTGATTACGCGAGTGGGATTACTGGGATTATTTGCTTTTTTGGCGCTCATGGTATGGATTGTATGGAAACGGAGACCCGAAAAACAGGAGGAAATTGCGATATGACGCTGGGTGGATGGCTTTTTATGCTGGGAAGCTGGACTGCTATCATTGGGCTGTTTGTGTTCTGTATGGTTCGGACGTTAAGCCCCGGACAAAGCACTGTCTTCAGCAAAAAAAGCCCAGCTTCCAATTCCTCGATTGATGATGGAGCGTCTTTGAAGGAATGAGTGATATTGCTTTAGGCTATTTGAATCCCTGGATCTGCCCATCCAGATATTTCCGTACGGCCTGCTCCAAGTCGACGTCATTTATATTGGCCAGCGTACACAACCATGCGAGGACATCCGCGAATTCTTCTGTTTTGTTGGCTTGATTATCTTCGGCCAGGGCAGTTGCCAGTTCGCCAACTTCTTCCACGAACCACATGAATGTCCCGGCGGTACCTCGTTCACGGTCCCGTTTGCCGTATTTTTCATTGATCCACTGCTGAAAGTCTCTGATTTCCATGTTGTTTTCCATCTGTTATACAGGCAGGGAGAACCGCCATATTATGTTACCTGAGCATTCCAGCCAATCTGGCTTTATCATAAACCTCGCGCATTTCCTGCATCGCTTTACTGCAAGCCTGTTCCATCTTCAGACTGAAGGGGGCATTCTTGGTCAGTTCAGTCAGTTGGAGCCGACTTTGTATCGGTCCGTCAACGGCCTCGATAATCTCCAGAATCGAAATCTCCTCGGCCGGCCGGGCAAGACAAAAGCCGCCATGCGGCCCGCGTTTGCTGCGAAGGACATGGGCGCGGACCAGATTTTGCAGGATTTTAAGGAGATATTCGAGAGGAATCTGATAATCTTTAGATATGCGAGAAGCCAGAACCAGTCCATCGGTCTGAGACTGGGCGATGTAACCAGTGGCCATCAAACCATATCCTGCAGATCTGCTGATTTTCATAGACACCTCCAAAACATTCGATCCTGATGAACATGGAATTTCTCTTCTTAACGGATGGGTTTTCAGTGTGGAAGACCGGAATAGCACCCATCCGGATCCCAGTAACTTGTGAGAAACGTATCTGCTGTCTCAAGACTCTTATTACCAGAAATTACCCAAACTATGCAAGTATAATCTATGGAAAACCTGCTATTTCTCTATAGGGATATTCAGTTCCTCAAGAACAGAACGCAGCCATTGGAGCGATTTTTGTATCATTGGCCCGGCCTGGCCTTCGCATTCCATGCTCAGAACGCCCTTGTAGCCATAGTCGCGGAGAAGACCGATACAGCTCCGGATATTGTCTGCATTGACACCATCGCCCAGGGCACATTGGCTGACGGCAATCCCCGTAGCATCTCCCCGAACCGCCGCCGCAAGCGATTCGGAGACATCCTTGATATGCACATGGCGAACCCGATCAAGAAAACATTTCAGAAAGGCGACAGGATCCTGACCGGCGATAAAGGTGTTTCCCGTGTCCATATTGAGACCGAGGTATTCGCTGTCGCAGAAATCCAGCATTCGAGCCATCATTTCCGGGCGGGTGGTAAAATGGCCGTGCGGTTCGATATTGACGATGATTTTATGAGCCTCGGCGACTTCTATAATCTGCTCATAGCTGCGTTTCATCAGGTCCATGGCCTGCTCATCGGTCAATCCTTCGGGGGCGGCCATGCCGTCGGTCGTGTCCACGCAGGGACAGCCGATCAGATGGGCCCAGGCGATGGCCTTGAGTACGTAGGGCACGCCACGAAGAGGGCCGTCCTTGCCGCTTAATGGATAGGCGGCATCGACCTGGGAAAACTGCACACCGTAAGAATCCATCTTCTGTCGCAAAAGGATCGGATCTTCATAAAGAGCGACATGGGGTTGGTAGCCGAGACCATGGATCCAACTTATCCCGTCGATCAGACCGCATTCAATATAATAAACATCGTTGTCTTTGGCCCAGGCCAGACATTTTTCGAAACTAAAATAGGCTGAATTGAACGCATCCGTATGAAAGCCGATTTTCATGAATATGTCCTTTCATTCATTAGGGCTTCTGCATTATATCTACTCCTGTAGCCCATAAACAGGCGTTTCGAAAGAGGGCCAGAACATTCGGTTCGGCGAAGGCCTGAACATCGTGGCCAAGGACGCAGTGGAAGACTCGGCCCTTGCCATAGTTCAGGACGAAGGCCATGGGATAATCCTTGTTGTCCACTTTTGATCTGGCTTTAGCGAGAATATGAATCGGAGCATCTCCTGCAAGACAGGTATACAATTCATCGACTGTTTCAAAATCATGCATCTCTTTCGTGATAGGATGTTCATGATCCACGATTTCTACCGTGAACTTGCCGTGCGGATCATGCCCGCGAAGCTTGGGATCCCAGGCACGTCCGGCCAGTGATGCGAATTCAGGCCATTCCTGAAACGCTCCGCAGGCAAAATGAACAAGTACCAATCCACCGCCATTCTCGACGAACTGTTTAAGGTTTTCACGTGCCGCAGGTCCGGGATCGGGTACTTCCCAATCCATGAAGTGCAGAACGATTCCATCGTATTGATCCAGATTGCCGGCCAGATCGACTGGATTTTCCGTTACTGTGACTAGCAACCGCTTATCCTGGGAGATTCCTTGGGCCAGAACCGGTGTGGTCTCCTGCCATTTATGGCCGGGATAATCCACACCGGTCACAAATAATATCTTTTTTTGTGTATTTGAATTATGCCCTTTGTATACGTCCAGACAGCCGGTTAGACAGAATAACGTTGTCAGTAGTAAAAAGGGTGTAAAAGTGCGACGAAAACCGTTCCAATGTTTTACCGTTTTCATAAATCCATTCCCCAGAGGTTATGACTAGGCTCTTTTCAACAACCTGATTACGAAGACATTATAGCGACAAATCAAGTCTTGTCGCGAAAATTTCCGGTATGTCACTCTTCGGATGATAGCGGGGAGGCTGATTTTACGTGCGTTCGTTTAAGCGGTGGGTGTGAGTTTTACGGAATTCCTGCGGGCTGATGGATTTTTCCTTGCGGAAATACCGAGCGATGTGTTCGACGCCCGGAAAACCCAGCCGAAAGGCGATTTCTGCGATAGATAAATCAGTTTCGAGAAGCATGGTCACAATCTGATCGATTCGCACACGACGAATCTCTTCATGTACGGAGCGGCTCAGAATCTGGCGAAAACGCTTTTCCAGCACCCGTCGCGAAAGGGCTGCCGCCTCGGCAACGTCATCGACACGAATACCTCGACGGGCATTTTCTCGAATAAAACGGATGGCCTGGGTTACCTCCGGGTCTTCGATGGCCATGATATCGGTGGAACGCCGGGTAACCACATGTGTAGGATTGACCAGAATGTCGTGCAAACCTTTTGTCTGTCCCTGCATCATTCGATCCAGCATCTCAGCGGCACGATAACCGGCCATTTCGGTATCCAGCGCAATACTGGTGATGGGGGGATCGGCCAGGTCGCAGACCAGTTCATCGTTGTCAACACCGATGACCGCCACTTCCTCCGGAATATCCAGCCCCGCACTTTTACACGCCTCGGTTACGTGCAGTGCCCGGTCGTCGTTACAGGCAAATACAGCGACCGGTTTAGGCTGGTCTTGAAGCCATTTTAACAGGATGGGCTGCTCCTGATCCCAGGTCTGCTTACTTTTCGATTTAGGCTGTTGGTATATAGAAACAGGAAATCCTTTTTTCTGAATGTATTCTGAAAACGCATCAGAACGTTCTGTCGACCAGGACATGTCGTCAAAACCGCAGAAAGCGAAATTTCGGAATCCACGATCCAGCATATGTTCGGCGGCCACCCGGGCTGTGGCGACACCGTCTGTGATCAGACGAGGAAAGGGGAGATTATCTTCACGCCGATGGATGACCAGAATCGTCGGCAGGCCCATGGAAGTCAGTTCTTCACTGCGTTTGGGATTGCGCATGATGATACCGTCGGCGCCCCAGTTCTTGAGCTTGGAGAGAGAACGTTCCAGACCTCCGGTTTCTTTGTAAAATGTCCAGGGTCCATGGCTTCGGGAGTACCGAGCAATGCCATAGAGCAATTCTCGACCAAAGGCTCGCGAGGTTTCGACCAGAAGAATCACTTTTGGGATCTTACTCATTGTACTACCATTACAAATGAAATATGGCAATGGAATGAATCAAAGTCAAATTCGCATTATGGTGAATTATATTCTTAAAATGGTTTTAATGCAAGTCAAAAACGCTGGTATAATGCAAAGCTGCTTAATTAAAAGCTTTCGGTCAGGCCAGATGATCTTATTTTGGATGGGTCTCGGTTTTTCCTGGACATTCATAGAAACCTACTAGGAGAGCGTGTAATGACAGATTCGATTGTTTCTCGACGAGGTTTTCTTGGAAGTATGGCTGTTGCATCGGCGTTTCCTTTCGTGGTGCGCTCGACGGCGCTGGGACGAGCAGGTATGGTTGCTCCGAGTGAACGGATCAGGATGGCTTTTATTGGACTCGGGGGGCAGGGCACAGGACACCTTCTGGGCGGGGCCTGGACCTATGTTCCGGGGGGCTATGTGGCCCGAGATGATGTGCAGGTCCTTGCCGTATGCGATGTACGTCGGGAACGGCGGGAATCCGCCCGTCAACGGTGCAACCTGATGTATGCCCAAAAATATGGCCAGGCCGATTATAACGGCGTACAGGCTTTTAATGATTTTCGCGAAGTTCTTGGTCGGTCGGACATTGATGCCGTACTGCTGGCATTGCCCTATCACTGGGCGGCGCCGATGGCGACCATGGCCTTGCGGTCGGGCAAGGATGTGTATTGTGAAAAACCAGCAGCGATTACGATTCGTGAGGGACGAAATCTGATCGAAACCTGTAATCGCTATAATCGTATTTATCAAGCGGGTACACAGCAGCGATCAGAATACGAGGGAAAGTTCCGCATCACCTGCGAGCTGGTTCGTAATGGTCGGATCGGTCAACTTAAAGAAGTCTATGCCTATCGTCTTCCGGGCGCCTTTGTGCCTTCCGAATGGACGAGCAATCATAGTGTACCTGTGCCTGACGGATTCGACTGGGACATGTGGCTTGGACCGTTGCCTTGGCGTCCGTTCGGCGGTGAAGCCGGTCATACCCTGTCAGGATTGTTTGTCGGGGACGTGAATTGGAGCCCTCATCATTACGATATCATCCAGTGGACGGTCAATCCCGATCCGACAGCACCGATCAGAGTTAAGTTTGATAACGGCAACGTTCACTATCATTACACAAACGGGGTAGTGGTTCATTCTATGGATTATCCAGGAGAATCCATTGGCGGAGAGGGTGGTGCCTGTTTTGTGGGAACCGAAGGACGCATTGCCGTGGATCGGTCCAATCTGGTTTCCTACCCGTCTGATATTCTTTCACAACCGCTGCGTTCGGAGGATTCCCGGGTATACCATGCTGACAGTCATTCGGGGAATTTCCTTGAGTGCGTTCGGACGCGTCGTTTAACGATCTGTAATCCGGACGTTGCTGTATATTCCATGAACGCGATTCTGATTGGTGGCATTTCACTGGCCTTGAAGCGATCTGTAACATGGGATCCAGTAAAGTGTGAATTTATCGGCGACAATGAGGCAAACCGTCTCCTTTCGTACAGTCCTCGCGCTCCATGGCGGATTTAGGTGGATACGGATTTAAACCAATCCCTTTGATTGAGAGGGTATTTCAATGAAAATGCGTTTCCTGTTTTGTTTACTCTTGTGCTTCTTTACTTTTAATAGCACGGTCCATGCCGACGAGGAACAGGATCTTATCGATATTCTGCAATCGCAAGCCGATATTCCCCAGAAATGCAATGCCTGCTTCCGACTTCGTATTGTCGGATCGGCCGCGTCGGTTCCTGCTCTAGAGGCGTTACTTAGGGGAGAAGAACGGTTGTCTCACGCTGCTCGCAATGCACTTGAGGGAATGCCCTGTCCGGAAGCCGGCAAAGCTTTGCATACGGCCTTGGATAAGAGTTCCGGTTTGCTCAAGGCCGGTTTGATTGACTCACTTGGTTGGCGTCGAGATACACAGGCCGTTCCTCTCCTGACACCACTACTGTCGGACAACGACGCCGTTATAGCTTCGGCGGCGGCATCGGCTCTAGGAAGGATCGGTGGGAAAGAAGCTACTCTTGCACTTTCAAACGTTGTCGACAAGGTTGCGGCAGACGTTCAGCTTGATGTGCTGGAAGCTCTCCTGAAATGTGCTGCAAGATTCCAAAGCAGTGGTAACTATTCAGATGCAGTTATTGTCTACCAAAAGCTGTTGAAAGAACAGTTTCCGACACGCATTCGTGTAGCGGCCTGGCGAGGTCTGGTTCTTTCGGATTCTGGTCAACGGCAGGACCTTATTCACAAAGCACTTCAAGATACAAATCGACCGGAACACCAAGCTGCCCTGAAACTGATTCGTATAATCGATGACAAGCAGATGCTTCAAGCCTGTAAACAAGGATGGGATTCTCTGCCGGTAGACTCACAATTGGCTGTGTTAGATGCTCATATCAGGCAGGGGAAAGCAGCACTCGCTATGGTCCGAACCGCAATCAGCAGTCCTAATCCAGCTATTCGTGTTGCCGCCCTGGATGCGGCTGGGAGTATGGGTGATCGCTCCCTGGTTACAAGCCTGGCCGAGCATGCTGCCTATGGCGCACAAGCGGAGCAGACAGCCGCTCGACAGAGCTTGAGCCGTATGCCGGGGAAAGACATTGTACAGGCAATTCTGGCCGCGATGGATTCCTCCAAGCCGGAGGTCTGTGTGGAGTTGATCCATTCCTTATGTGAACGGAAAGAATTTTCTGCAACGGATCGACTGTTGAAAGAGGCGCGAAATGAATCACCCCGGGTTCGACAGGCGGCAATCGAGGCGTTGGGTGACCTGGCCGGTGAAGAGCAAATCCCCGCACTGGTGGACTTGGTTTCCAATACTGCAGATTTCAAGGAATCAGTTAATGCCGTGAGGGCTTTGGTTGCAACCGCGCGGCGTTGCTCGGCCCAGGATCGGACAACAAAATTGGTACTGGACAAGCTCGATCAGGCCAGACCTAAGGAACAACTCGTTATAATCGATGTACTAGGGCAACTCGGATCGAAAGAGGCTATACCGACATTACGGAAAGCTCTTCGACAGTCTGACATTGCCGAGATTCGCTATGCAGCAATTCAGGCGGTCAGCAACTGGCCGGATGCCTCACCGATTGGCGAGTTGGAAGGCATTGCCCGCACTTCCGACAACAAAGTCCATCGGGTTCTTGCTGTTCGAGGAATGATCGGTCTGATTGAGAAGGGCGGTTTCAGTTCAGAGGAGAAACTCAAGAAATATGCTGAAACGATGAAACTAGCCGAACAAACCCAGGAAAAACGAGCGATTCTAAGTGCTGTGTCGAATATTAAGACGACTGAGGCCATGGAATTAGCCATAAGTGAGCTTAAGAGTCCGGGACTGGGGGCTGAGGCAGCCTTGGCAACGGTAACTATCGCGCGTGACATTTATAGTCATGAAACAAAGGCAGTTGCAGCAGCGATGAAGCAAATCGTAGATGAGCCGGTGGGTGAAGACCTGAAAAAACAAGCCCGGGAGATTTTGCTGGAAGTCGAATCGGTGCGGAGCTATCTGACACAATGGGAAGTGGCCGGGCCGTATGTTGAAGATGGTAAGACCCACGCGCAGTTGTTTGACATTCCCTTCGGACCCGAAAAAACAGATACTTTGGTACAATGGAAGCCCATGCCTATCAGCAAACTGGACAATCATCCGGCTTATCTGGATTTGCTTAAGGAACTCGACGGCGGCGAGCAGCGGGTGGCGTATCTGCGGGTGACAATTGAATCGGAGCAGCAAAAACCCGCCCGCCTGGAAATTTACAGTGATGACGGCGTCAAGGCATGGCTTAATGGAGCCATTGTACACAGCAACAATATTGCCCGGCCGATTATGGCTGAGCCGGACATCGTCAATGTGACGCTGAAAAAAGGCCAAAACACGCTCATGCTCAAGGTGACGCAGAACAACCTGCCTTGGGGAGCGATTGTGCGTTTGCAGGAGGCCAAAGCCGCCGGCGTTGATGGACCGAAACTGGGTGAGGGTTTTAAACTGCATGTGATCAATGCGGAGTCGCGGTTCGAGGCGGGTACAATCATGGATGTCAATAATGATGGGGAATTGGACATCCTCAGCGGAGGTTTCTGGTACGAAGCCCCGACGTGGGAAAAACACGTTGTTCGAGAAATCCGTGAGGAAGGGGAGTATCACTATGATTTTGCGAATCTTCCGATGGATGTGGATGGAGACGGCTGGATGGATACCGGTGGGGCGGCCTGGCATAATAAAATGGTCTACTGGGTACGAAATCCCGGTCGGACGGGGGGGCTATGGCAGGTTTTTGAGGTAGATACTCCCGGCAACATGGAAACAGCGATTGCGATCGATATCAACGGGGACAGACAGGACGACATACTGCCCAACATCATGACGGCCGCGGCGTGGTACGAGTATAGACGGGACGCTTCGGCGCCTCAGGGTGTTCAATGGACCAAGCACGAATTGCCGCAGCCGGTTGCCGGGCATGGGATCGGGGCCGGCGATGTGGATAGCGACGGCCGCTGCGATATCGTCGCGCCCAATGGCTGGGCACAGCAGAAAGCTGATGGTTCCTGGAACTGGCTGGCCGAGTTTCAACTTGGCTCAACCAGCATCCCGATTCTTGTCCATGATGTGGATGGTGACCGGGACAGTGATATCGTTTGGGGCATGGGACACAACTATGGTATTTATTGGCTCGAGCAGGGTAAGGATGCCGACGGCAAACGAACCTGGACCAAACATACGATTGACGAATCATGGTCCCAGCCGCACTATATGCTTTTTGTTGATCTTGATAGCGACGGGATCGATGATTTACTTACCGGTAAACGCTATCATGCCCACAATGGCCATGATCCCGGCGGCAACGACCCGGTCTGCGTGTACTATTATACCTATGACTACAGCACAAAGCGATGGACACGCCACCTCATGCACGAGGGTGGACAGGTCGGTTTCGGAATTAACACAGCCGTTGCCGATATCGACGGTGATGGTGATATCGACGTTCTGGCCCCCGGTAAAAGTGGATTGTACCTGTTTGAGAATCTCCGTAAATAATCCTCTGCAAATCGTAAAAAAAGAGAGTTTCCCAAAAGACCAGCCGATTGTGGTTGTCTTGACAGGAGTGTTCTGATTCTTTATGATTCACTGATTCATGATAATCTGTGTAGCAAAGCGGGTTTTGGAGCGGATGGATGGCCAATAGCGAAAAGAGTTGGGAAAAGCGGCTTAGCGGTGAGATCGATGAGTTGGCAGTCGAGTTTGTGGAGTCGTTATCGTATGACCGGCGGCTTTACAAGGTAGATATTGCCGGATCGATTGCTCATGCGCAGATGCTGGCCGATCAGGGCCTGATCACTAAGGCCGAATACGGCCAGATCAAAAAGGCCCTATTTGAGATCGGCGATGAAATTGCCGCGGGAACCTTCGAATTTAACAAGATCCACGAAGATATACACATGGCTGTTGAAGACGCACTGATCCGCAAGATCGGCGATATCGGTAAAAAACTGCATACAGGCCGAAGCCGCAATGATCAGGTCGCAACGGATATCCGGCTCTGGATGCGGGATGAAATTGAGCTGATGCAGGCCCGGATTACATTGTTGCAGAAGGCACTTGTGAAACTGGCGGATCAGTATAAGACAGATATCATGCCCGCTTATACACACCTGCAGCGGGCCCAACCGATTGTGATTGGGGCGTATTTACTGAGCTTTGTAGAGCAGTTCGAGCGGGACTGGCGGCGGCTGAAAAACTGTCGGGACCTGCTCAATGTCTCGCCGCTGGGTTCGGGCGCTGTGGCTGGTTCCACTCTGCCGCTGGATCGGGAAGCGACGGCAGCACTGCTGGGCTTTGCCGGAATTACATATAACAGTATCGACGCCGTAGCCGACCGGGACTTTTGTGCTGAATTTATCTTTGTTTGCTCGTTGATCGCTACACATCTATCGCGACTGGCGGAGGACTGGATTCTCTACTGCTCAAACGAGTTCGGTTTTATTACGATTGACGACAAGTACTGTACGTCATCGAGTATGATGCCACAGAAACGAAATCCGGATATGCTTGAGTTGATTCGGGGCAAGACCGGCTCGGTTTACGGAGCATTGATAGCAATCCTGACGATCCTTAAGGCCCAGCCTTCCACGTATAATCGTGACCTGCAGGAAGATAAGATTCATGTCTTTAAGGCCGCCGATACGGTCGATTTGTCTCTGGATATGGCCGCGGCGATTGTCCATGGCACCCGATTCAATACGACCCGGATCGCCGCTGGCATGGATCGGGGTTTTCTCGATGCTACGGCCCTGGCTGAGTACCTGGTTCGAAAGGGTGTTCCCTTCCGGGAGGCACATGGCATCGTCGGTTCTCTGGTGGCACAGTGTGAAAAAGAGGACATACGACTGGTCGAGCTGACCCTTGAGCAATTTCAAGTCGCCTGCAATAGGATCGAGGCCGATATTGTCGAGATTCTCGATCCCGGCAAGGTTGTGACGCAGTACAAGGCCGAAGGGGCCGCGGGGCCTGTACAGACAGCCGAGCAGGTGGCCTACTGGACGCGGAAGCTGAGCGAGCGATGAGCCCCCAAGAAGACCAGATCACGGCATGGTTTGCCGCTCAGTCATTCCTTGATCCGATACGGTTTCCTGTTGGCATCGGGGACGACATGGCCCAGGTGTGTATCGATGGCGGATCGGTCCTGATCACCACCGATATGCTGCTGGATGGAACGCATTTCGACCTGAATATTCATACCCTGGAGCAGGTGGGTTCCAAGGCGATGAAAGTCAACCTCAGCGACTGTGCAGCCATGGCGACGCGTCCCTTGTGTGCGGTCGGAGCCAGTGCGCTGCCGAGGGGATTTGAAGCCGAACAATTGCGGCAGATTCATCGGGGGGTGCAGCGGGTCGCCGAGGCGTTCGACTGTCCGTTGATCGGGGGAGATATCACGGTTTGGAAGGATGATGCGCAGCGATTGGCGATTAATATTACCATGCTGAGCACGCCGGTTGAAGGCGTCGAACCGGTCCGGCGCAGCGGAGCGCAAGTTGGCGATATCATTTGCGTCACCGGGGCATTGGGAGGGTCACGAGCGGGAAAACATCTCACGTTTACGCCACGGGTGCACGAAGCGATCACCCTTGCGAAAGAGGTTCCGATTCACGCCATGATGGATATCAGCGACGGATTAAGCACCGATCTGAACCGGATTTGCACACAAAGCGGTGTCGGGGCGATTCTCGAAGCCGCTCAGATTCCTATCTCAGATGCAGCTCGACAACAGCCGGATCCTTTGGCCGGCGCATTGCATGATGGGGAAGATTTTGAGCTGTTGTTTACCATTACGCCGCAAGACTACGAAAAATTGGTGACTGTCCCCATTTTTAAAATAGGGGCAGTCACCCATTTATGCGGCATGCGGATTGTTATGCCCGATGGTTCGACATGTGAATTGACGCCGGGGGGATATGATCATCTATGAGCGATTGGGCGGACAATGGGGAAATCGTCATCGTGACGGAGGGGCCGCAGGAAACGATTGCTTTGGGCAGGCCGATTGGCACAGCGCTGCAGGGCGGTGAAGTATTCTGTGTGGTCGGTCCGCTGGGCAGCGGCAAGACACACCTGATTAAAGGCATTGCCGTCGGCGCCGGCGTGCCGGATGATGATCTGGTCAACAGTCCGACGTTTGTGCTGATCAACGAATACGTCACGAAATCCGGTCTGGAGCTGTATCATCTGGATGCGTACCGTCTTGAGTCGATACGGCAATTTGAAATGCTCGGTTTCGATGATTTGTGCCATCTACGCTCAGTTGTCCTCATCGAATGGGCCGATAAAATCGCCTCCGCCATAAAAGGTGTTCCTTCTATTATGGTTACGTTGAACCATATTCATCCCACAAAACGGCAAATCAAAATTTCTCATCTTCCCTCCCATCTTCGGGATGTTTTAAGGCCTTCGTAAACCGGTCTTTTCCGGTCTCCTTATCGGTCGATGCGTCGGTTGTGCCGTTTGTATCGCCTGTCCGTTCCGCACAGAAATCCCAAAGTAAATTTCTCTCTATGAATCGGTTCCACGTTTGGGCGGGATTGGATTTGTTTCTTATCTTTTCCTTAGTCTGATTCAGCTCTTTGGAACAGCTATATCGAAACAGAACAGACCGATGTTCGGCCGCATTAAAGGTACTTCGTGCACGTCGCGTAAAGACGGTTGAGCCGAAGCGAAGAACGATGTTCTCTGTGGCGTCAGCATCGGCTCTGGAAGACAAAACAAGGTGCGGCAGGGAGGCGTTGGCGTAAGCAGGGAACGAAAGAAAACTGTCCGAGTGGTACTGGAAATTTTTAGGGAGACTGAACATGAAACGTAGAATGAGAAAAGGGTTCACGCTGGTTGAAATTCTGATCGTGGTCGTGATCCTGGGTATTCTGGCGGCGATCGTGATTCCTCAGTTCACGAATGCCAGCGAGGAAGCCAGTGTCAACAGCCTGCGGGCCGATCTTCAGACCATGCGTTCTCAGATCGAGCTGTACAAGGTACAGCACCTGGGGCAATTGCCCACAGTGGCAGCTTTTGAAGCTCAGATGACGGATGAAACCGACATCAACGGTGGTACAACCGGTGCGCTGGATTACGGTCCCTATCTGGAACGTATCCCCACCAATCAGTTTGTCAACAGTGATGTTGTTGCTGCCGCGGACGCCGCTGGAGTCGGCTGGGTCTATGACGCCGCAGAGGGAACAATCACTGCAGCCACAACAGACTATACCGGTGCTTTAGTATTGTCAAGTTACTAATCTCCGATTGGGAGAGATGATTCAATGCGGGCCGACCAGTCAAGACCAACGTCGAACACTGGTCGGCTCTTTTTTTGAACCAGGGCCAAGGCGATAGGTGGATAGAACAATGGAAGCTGGAATCGAAACGGAAAAACGCGGATTCACCCTGATGGAGATCTTCATTGTAGTGATCATCCTTTGCATTACCTCGGCGGTTGTGGTGCCCCAATTCAGCCGGGCCAGTCAGCAGGCCCGCTTGAGCGAGATGTTGAGCGACCTGCAGAAGGTGCGGAGTCAACTGGAACTGTACAAGATTCAGCATGACGACTTGCTTCCCGGGCAGGCTGAGCAGGGCGGGGCGGTGGACGCCGAACAGTTTGTGGCGGGTCTGACAAGTAAAGACGAGGATGGATTTGGTCCTTATCTTAAACGGATCCCCCGCAATGTGTTCAACGGTCTCGATACGATTCAGTTCGTGAATGATCCCGAAGCCGAACCCTGCTGTCAGGTGAATACCGGATGGTGGCTCAACGGGGCTACGGGTGAGTTTAGGGCCAACGATTGTACACAAAACAGTCTGTACTGATGTTTTCCGGACAGATTAGGGGATAGACGGATTGTCACCCCGGACGCCTGCCTCGGTAGAAGCAGGTTGGGTCCGGGGTCCAGTTCGTTTGACAGGGGTGTGCCTGATCTCAATTATGGAAAAGATGCGATCGATGAAGATGAAACAAAATAAATATGCGTTTACGTTGATTGAGGCGATGCTGGCCGTAGCAATCCTGGCCGCCGCGGCAGCGGGAATTCTCCTGCCCTTTGCCTCCGGCGCAGCGGTTCAGGTGGAAGGCGCCCGCCGGACAATGGCGGCCAAACTGGCTTCGGACCTGCTGGAGGAGATCATCGCCACGGAGTATACCCAGGTGTATTCTACCTGGAATGGCTATAGCGAGACCGAAGGACAGGTTAAAAATTGTGCCTCTACGGTTGCAAGTCCTGTTTATCTGAGCGGATCTATCTATGATTTTTTCCGGCGTGAAGTAACCGTGACCGAAAATGTTACATTTGGTTATTCGTACGTGAAAGTTCGAATTTATTATAAAGGTATGCAATTGGCGGAGATTGGCACTACGGTCTATTCTTATTAGCGGGTCGGTACGTTGAAACATTGTAGAAAAAACATGTCTTGTTTACTTAAGGCTTTCACGCTGGTGGAATTACAGATGGCGCTGATCGTTACAGCCATCATCCTCTCGGCGGTGGTTTCGCTGAGTTTCGCCCTGAATGCCGCCCAGCACGAGACAGAAAACCTTTCGGAAAACCAGACCCTGCTGCGATATGCCACCCGCCGGATTACGGACTTGATTCAATACAGCGATGAAGTAGTGGACTATGACAGTGCTACAGGACAATGGATCGAGCTTTGGTCCGATGATAATGGCGATGGCGTGCAGGATGCGTCCGAACGTTTCTTTATTGAAATAGCCGACGATGTGCAGAGCCTTCCTTCGATCCAGTATCGATCGTCCACTTCGGCAACCGGCACAATATTGCTGGGAAATTATTCCTCTGATACTTCTGTAAGTATGACCTTTAGTGGATTCGTACTGGATGTAAATCCTCCTGCCACCAAATTTGTCGGCCTGCTTTTTGATTTGGATATGAACGGGCAAACCAACGGTTACCAGATTTGTGGAGCCCTCAGGTCGCAATGCTATTAAAGAGATATTTGTACTATGGCACACATGCGAAAAACTCGTTCCGGAGCGGCCCTGTTGATTGTGCTGGTCGTGGTGATGGTCATTACGATCATCGGTCTGGGTTTTCTGACCAAGAGCGATTCGGAACTGGCCTGCGGCAACAACATGATCCTGCAAACCCGGACCAGCACGGATATCGCCATGTCGGGGCTCTTTTACGGACGTTTTTATGTGCTTCAATACAGTAAAATCTATAATACTCCCGAATATGTATTCTCTCCCATTCCTCGGATGACCCATCCTTTCAAAACAGGCACTCGTGAGTACTACGATCTGACGATCGGCAATTCCGTACAAAGCGTAACCGATCCCAATGATTATTATCGAACGATTACTGTCAGTGCATATCGAGAGACGGCTGATAGTACAAAGGTCGGTGAAACACGGATCACAGCGACGCTTGAGCATACATTTATAAGCAGTTCGGATCAAACCGCTCAATATACCTCGATTAAACGGCAGTAATTGCCGGTCCGATAACCAGATAGAGTGATGCTCTTTTGCCAATGTGCGCCATGGCAGGACAATTCGGGAAGAATCCATTATACGATCAGAGTATGGTTCGGATTGTAACGATTGTGCCGGTCACGATGTCTGGGACTCGGTTTTACCCCTCTTTTTGATTGAAAAAAAGGGACTTCAAGCCGGTAGACCATGACGTAATCACACCTCTTCGGAGGGAGGACCATACTATGGCTTGATAATTTGCACAAACTTATCGGAGGGGCACTTTCTGCAGATTAAGCGGGCCTTTGACCCGGACGAAAAGACAGCAGTGTATTGCAGAGACTCTATCCTTGCAGTGGTGGAGCAACAAACATGAATACGGAAAATAAGAGAATCAGAAGTCGGGACAATGGCTTCACATTTATCGAAATCATTGTGGTAATGGTGATTTTGGGCATTGCGGCCTTGATGGCGGTTCCCATGTTCAGTTCGGCGGCCGATATTCAGGTCCGCACGGCGGCCAACATGATCGCGGCCGATCTGGAATATGCCAAGAGCATGGCAATTACCTTCCAGCAAAACTACAGCCTGGTCTTTGTACCCGGTTCCGAACAATACCAGGTACAGGATCAAACCGGCGCTGTCATTACCCATCCTACCAATCCCGGCGTCACCTTTCTTATTGATTTTACCGCTGATAATCGCACCGGACAAGTGGATATCGTATCGGCGAACTTTTCCGGCGCCTCGGGAACCGTGCAGGCGGTGACCTTTGATTATCTGGGAACTCCCTATGCCGGGACACCTGCTACAGGTTTGGAGATGTTGAACGGTGGGATCGTCGCGTTGTCGGCCGATACATTCAACCTGACCGTGACGGTGGAGCCTGTGACCGGATATGTGACGATACAGTAGTCCATGAGGATCAATCATTGATGTTTGGATTTCATCGAGACAATACAAGGCCGATTGGATTAGATATCGGCTTTAATGCCATCCGAATGATTCAGGTGGCTCAGAAGGAGGAGAGCCTGTACGTACGGGCGGTCGATCAGATGCGGTTTGATCCGGATTTGGGAAGTGATGCAGCGCTGCGTCGCGAGTTTACCGTCTCGGCGATTCGTGAAATGCTGGCCCGCAGCGATTTTTACCGGCGGGATGTGGTGTCCTGTCTTCCCAATGATTCCCTCAAGATCAAGAGTCTTCGTCTCGATACGGTGGAACCGGAACAGATTGAGAAATTCATGCGGGAGGAGGTGGTTCATCACTTCGGGCTCAACTATGAAACCGATGAAATTCGTTATCTGATTGCCGGGAATGCCCATCATGGAGACGAGATTAAAAACGAGGTAATCTTTTTCGGCGCCGATCGAAACACGATTAAACAACATATTACGCTGGCCGAGGAAGTCGGATTAACGCCGGTGTCTCTGGATGCAGTACCTTGTGCCCTTTTTCGCAGTTTCCAAATCTCACACCGACGGCAGGAAGACCAGCATCTGGTCAGTGTTTTTGTGGATGTGGGCAGTCTATATACCACGGTCATCATCGGCCGGGGGCAGGAAGTGACATTTATCAAGCAGATCCCCATCGCCGGCCAGCAACTCAATAAGGACGTAGCGACTCGGCTTGAGATCAGTTTATCCGAAGCCGGTGTGCTTCGTTCCAAGCTGCGTCATGCCGAACAGACCGATGTGGATCCGGCAACCCGGCAAACCGTGATCGATGCGATGAGCCATACCATTGAAGAACTGGCCAAGGAGGTGTCGCTCTGCTTCCGTTATTACGCCGTGACGTTCCGAGGTGAGCGTCCTGAAGAAATGGTTTTTTCAGGGCGGGAGGCCTGTGAGGTCACGTTGCTTAATGCCCTGCGACGGCATCTGGGCGTCGAGATTCGAATTGCCCAGCCCCTGCGGGGTTTTGATTTGAGCCATGTGGACCTGGGAGACGGGGAACAAGAGGAATTGAGTGAATGGGCTGTGGCGATCGGCCTGAGCATGAAAGGATATGATCTGGCGACGGCCGGAAGATAGAACTATGAAAGAAGTCGATTTTATTCCAGAATGGTATAAGTCAGGCCGACGACGGAAAATGAATTACCGCCGGCAATACGTGATCCTTGGCTGCCTGTTCGGGGCCATGATAGTCGGTAGTCTGGCTCTGGGATTATCGGTTTCAAAAGGGGAGGAATTTGTCGAGCGGACCGAAACGGTGCAGGGGACGTATGAGACGATCCAGAATCGTTTCCAAAAGACCCATGCCCGGTTTCAGAATCTGACCCATAAACGACAATTGCTGAATACGCTTGATCCGCAATTACAATACGGGGCCGTGGTCTCGGAGATCACCCACCTGGTTCCTTCCAATATCATGCTGAAACGCTTGACGATCCAGGCCGAACAGACAACCGGACAAGCGCAAACGAAAACAAAGGTTGTCCTGAGTCCTACACAAAAAGAAGAACCAACCGTGCTGTCCGAGACCGGTCAGCGATTTAAGCTTGTCATGTCCGGTTTGAGCATGGACACATCCCAAGTCACCCGTCTGATCGGCAACCTGAAAGACTCGTTCTACTTTCATCAAATCAATCCCGGATATATGCGGAATAAGGCCATCAAAGGCCATGACTATATCGAATTTGAAGTGATCTGCTATCTGGCCAATATACGAGATCAAGCGGGAGAACATCGAACGAATGCGGATTGACAGACAACAACTTGTCATCGGCCTGCTGGCGCTGGCGGTCATTGCCGGATTCGGTGCGGTCGGGTATTACCCGCTGATTCATAAGACACATCGGATCAATCGCATTGTCGAGCAACGGCGCCAGTATATGGAAAAAACCGATGATCTGGTGGTTCAACTGGCGACCATACAAGCCCGCCTCGAACAACTGGAGGAAGTTGAACGAGAATACAATCGGCGAATCAGTATCAACAGCCAGGACGTCAGTGAGGTATGGGGACAGATTGCCGATGAGATGAAAACACATGGTCTGCAGGATCAGGTGATTCAGCCTCGAGAACAAACCGAGACCAATGGTGTTCAATGCAACACAATCAGTCTGGAGTGTACCGGTTCTCTGCCTCAGATGTTCGCTTTTTTACAGGCCCTGGATCGTTTTGAGCGGTTAATCCGGTTTCGGAAACTGGAGTTGCAGAACGATGAAGAGTTTTCAGGCCGGCTTAAGCTGATTGCCGATGCTCGAGTGTATTGTCAAGCCGATCCATTGGTAGGGAGATAAGACGTATGAAAACGATAATAAAACAAGGAGCAACAGAGCCTCGGCTCATTGCTCATGAACCTATTAAAAAGAACCGCGTCGTGATGGCGGGTATTCTTGTTCTTCTCATGGGAGGGATGTGGGTACGTGTGTTCTGGAAGAGTGCGGCCGGACCCGGAAAAGCGGGAGCCGCGCCCAATTCAAGTGTCGATCCATTAAAAACGAGCGCCGATTTACAAGCTCGTAGTGAATATGTCGGACTTCCTTTCACAAGCGGCCGGCATGACCAATTGGGGGTGGATGTCTTTTCGACGGACAATTGGGATGGTCCCTGGAATACACCTCCGTTGGAGCCGGTTGCAGATCCGATTCCTGTTGACGATACGGAGTCTCAAGTGCGACAGATTCTGTCACGGATGGTTGTCGAAGGGATTATGATTAATGGGACGGTATCAGAAACCATGATTCAATATGAGGGCAAGTACTTTCTTGTTCAGGAAAGACAAACCTTCCGAATCAAACAGGCGGATCGCACCTTCATGTTCACAGTCGAATCGATTGTGAGAAATCGAGTTACAGTAGCATGGGAAACAGTGAAATACGAAATGAAAATGTCAGAGCCCGTCACGGGTGACTAACCAAGAAGGAGAATGATCATGGTGCACAGCAAGAAAAGCCGAACGAAAAGAGTAGCCCAAATCCTGGCGGTTTGGTTAACCGGAGTGGTATGTCTTACCACGCTGGTTATCGGCCAGGTCAATCCACCTGTTATGCCTGCGGCGACGGCAGGCCGGGCTGCAACGGCTTCCGATACGGAGCCGGCCGTCGAGGGGATCACCACCGATACAATGGGGCAGGCGATCCAGACGATCACATTCAAGAAAGATATGACCATCAACGATGCATTGCGTTTTCTGGCGATGAAGTATCAAAAGAATATCGTTCCCACATCGCGCGTCGAAGGCATGGTTACGGTTACCAATTTGTATGATGTATCGTTTGAAGAAGCCCTGCAGGCCGTGATCGGGACTAATAAGTATGAAATCCAGGGAAACTTCATCCGCGTTTATACGCCGGAAGAGTTTGAACAGGTTAAGGCCGACAAACGCCGGATGGAATACCGCTTTTTTAATTTGTATTACCTGACGGCCGAAGAAGCCAAGAAAATGGTGACGGCTATCCTCAGTCAGGATGGTTCGGTAGCGACCAGTTCACCCGCCAAAACCGGTGTTCCCACCGGTGATTCGATCAGTTCCGATGCCAGTGGCGGCGACAATCTGGCGACCACGGATACCATTGTAGTGCGGGATTATCCTGAAAAGCTGATCGAGGTCGAAGATCTTCTCAATACGCTGGATGTTCGACCTCAACAGGTCCTGATCGAAGCGACGATCCTCAGTGCTACGCTGACCGAAGACTTTGAGATGGGATTTGATTTAAACTTTGCTGCCGGTGCAAGTATCACCAAGACCACTGCCGCCGGTTGGGCCAATGGAGGACAAGCAGGAAGTCCCATCGATATCGGCGGCTTTGCCGGGACCGGTCAGACAGGATTGAAAATTGGAGTTACTGCCGGTGATATTTCCATGTTTATTACGGCATTGGAAACATTAACCGATGTGACAATTCTGGCCAATCCAAAGATCCTGGCAATTAACAAACAGTTGGGACAGGTCTATATCGGCACCAAGCTTGGATATCGGGAAGGAGATGTCATCACCGACGGCGGCGCTACTCAACAGGGTGCCGTCAAGTTCCTCGATACCGGTACCAAACTGTCCTTCCGTCCTTACATCGGCAACGATGGTTACATCCGGATGGACATCCATCCCAAAGACAGCACCGGTTCTTTGAATGCACAAGGTGTGCCTGATGAAATCAGCGCCGAACTATTGACGAATATCGTCGTCCGGGATGGGGAAACAATTGTGATTGGCGGTATGTTCCGGGATCAGATCGACAATACCAGAACACAGGTGCCTCTCCTGGGAGACATCCCCTTCATCGGTGAAGCCTTCCGTAAAACCGACGATATTGTCAAGCGTCAGGAAGTTATGGTTCTGTTGACCCCTCATATCATCAATGAGCCTCATGAAGTAGACGGCCACCTACGAGCCGAAGACGTCAAGCGCAAACGCTGGGGTACATACGAACGATTGAACTGGATCACGACAGCTCGTATGGCCGAAAACAGTTATGCCCGCGCCGCCGAGTTCTTCAGCAACGGCGACAGTCACTCCGCCCTGGAAGAACTGAATTGGGCGCTGCATCTGCGACCTACTTATCTGGAAGCCATTCGTCTCCGTGAGCGAATTGTCCAATATCGCGGCAGCGCCGGCGATGATGTGATCGAGCGGATTATGATTGATGCCATCCAGAAGGAAGATACCAAGAAGTGGAATCGCTTTTAAGCGAAATGGATATCCCAACTCCGACCGGGCTTGAACCCGGTCGGAGTTCTAAATTGCACAGGTTATGGAACGAGGAAGTGATCATGGATAGAGCACGACGAATTATAATAACAACAGTGGCGTTGTGGATGATTGTAGCAACGGTAGGATGTGAAAGCTATCAAAAGCGGAAGGAACAGGCGCGATTGCGCTATGAACGTGCTACCGCCAAGGCTAAAGTTCCTCTGGCCAGAGACTATTTTGAAGAAGGCCGTATAGAAGACGCCCGAAAAATTCTGGACAACTGTCTGATCGCCGATCCGACCAATTCACAGGCCAACCTGTTGATGGGTGAAATCCAGATGACTCAGGGGCGTACAGGCGAAGCAAAGATATGTTTTGAAAACGCCCTCGAAACGGATCAGGAACTGCACAAGGCATGGGCGTATCTGGGTTCCATTGCGCAAGAGGAAAAGCAATCCATGCGGGCAATCGAGTGTTACAACAAGGCTCTCGAACTGGAACCTCTTAATACAGAATATGTACTGGCGATAGCGGAAAGTCATACGTTACAGGGCGACTATGATCTAGCCCTGTCTGTGTTACGTGCCAAAATACAGATGCTTCCCAGTGAAGTACGCTTGCGTATTGCTGTGGCCGACATCAAGCATCGTATAGGAGACATGACCGGCGCCACTGCGGAATATCGCCAGGCTCTGGTTCTGGACGAAAATAACATGGAGGTCGTGGAATCGCTCGGCTATTGTTATATAGCACAGGATCGCTGGCCGGAGGCGGCTCAGATGTTTGAAAGACTGGTCGGAAACTCTTCCGGTGCTCGCAAGACGGCTCATCAGCAAATCCTTGCCATGTGCAACATGAATGCCGGGCAATATGGTAAGGCGGTCGGTCTCTATAATGATCTCAGTGTTGAGTATCGCGACGATGCTCAGCTCTGGTTGCAGATGGGAAGGGCGGCATTGGGCAGCAATGAACCGGAGCGTGCCCAGTCGTGCGCACAACGAGCGTTGACTCTTCATCCCAACTGGGAGGACGCCATCGCTCTTAAGGGGTGTGCACAATATCTGAATGCCGATTATGTTGGCGCGATTAACACGTTTCGTTCCATTACTTCCAGCGCAAAACTTGGCGGTTTTGCCTGGCTGATGATGGGGCGCAGCTATCAGCAGATCGGTCAGTTGACGCAGGCACAAAAAGCCTACGAACAAGCAGCTAAGCTCACTCCCAACAGCAAGTTGGTTTCCATGTTGGTCGGCAATCAGGGATCGATGAATTGAACACTAAGAACTACAGTTTGGCGTTTCGGCGATACCGTTTTGTGCATATCACCTGCTATGTGGTCCTATTTCTTTCGTTCGGATTGTGCACCATTTTCCCTATGACCACCATGCCAGGCTATGTACCGATCCTAGTCGGGCTGCTGGGGATTGCGGCCCTGCTCTGGTCGGCGATTGGGTGGATCCGGATTTTACGCAACCTGGAAAGGTTGAGTGAAAATCTGGGCAAGGGACAACCCGGACTCAGTATTGCCCGTGATTCAAGTCCGGCTTCCATTCTGGCCAAACAGTGTACTGAGACCATGCGGAATTCCCAAGGCAAAATAGAGGAATCAACGGAACGACAAAACGATATAAGTTTGAAATTTCAGCTTGTTCAAAAACAAAAGCACAGCATTGAGCAGATCATTCATACCATTCGAGATGCCGTGGTTGTGGTCGATAGTTTTGATCGAATTGTCCTGGCTAATTCTGCCGCCGAACAAGTCTTTCGTTTTTCGGCCCAAACTGCTCCTTCCCGGCCCATCAGCGAAGTTATCAACCACCATGAATTCGTGGCTATGATGAGTCATATTCGCCAGAGCAAGCTGCCCCATCTCAAACACGAGTTGACCATCGAAAAAGAAGATGAGAAACACATTTATGATTGTATCCTTTCCTGTATTCGTGACGAACAACAGGAGATATCGGGCGTCGTTGCCGTTCTGCATGATATCACGCGAGAGAAAGAAGTCTCGCAGATGAAAAATGATTTTGTCAGTCATGTCAGCCATGAGCTGAAAACGCCGCTGGCCAGTATCAACGCCTATGCGGAAATGCTGGTTGACGGAGAGGCGCAGGACGAGGAAGCCATCCGTCAGTTTTGTACGGTAATTCAAAGCCAGGCCCAGCGACTCAATCGACTTATCGAGGATATTTTAAATATTTCTCGAATCGAATCCGGCTTGATTAAAGTGGACAAACAGAACCTGAGTATGGCGCTGCTGGTGCGTGATGCCGTTGAGATGATTACCAGCTATGCCCAGGAAAAGAATATTACCGTCCACAATCCGCCCGCCATCCTGTATGACCAGGTATATGCCGATAAGGACATGATTAGCCAGGTTATCATTAATCTACTTAGCAACGCGGTTAAATATACCCGGCAGGGCGGTTCGATCTCGATTGATTCCCAGGTCAATGAGGCCGACGGGATCATTCGAATCAGCGTCACCGACACCGGCGTAGGCATCCCTCCGGAAGCGGTGGATCATGTATTCGACAAATTTTATCGTGTCGAAGAAAACAAAAAAGTAGCCAAAGGGACCGGCCTTGGACTTAACCTGGTCAAACAAATCGTCGAGAAAGTACATGGCGGACGGGTATTTGTTTCAAGCGAAGTGGGCAAGGGGAGCACTTTCGGTTTTGAAATCCCCATGGCAGCCGGTCAGCCTGTAACGACAAAGGCTTAGACGAGGAGACAATAATGGCGGACAAGAAAATATTAGTCGTAGATGACGAAATCCATATCGTGCAGGTTGTGGCGATCAAATTGCGTAATAACGGCTATCAGGTTTATACCGCCGAAAACGGCGCCGAAGCGCTGGATTTGGCCGGGAAAGAAAGGCCGGATGTGATTATCTCCGACTATCAGATGCCGGTGATGACTGGCTTGGAACTGGTGGAGAATCTTCGCAAAAAAAGTGAGACGGCCGAAATTCCTGTCGTGATGCTCACAGCTCGTGGTTTTGCGATTGACGATCAGCAGCGGGAAAGCCTGAAAATTGCAGCCTGTTTGAGTAAACCTTTCAGTCCTCGCGAAGTCCTGCAGTGTATCGAGGAAGTCATTGGTCATAGTGCCGCCGCATAACTGCTAGGAGAGTGGGGAAATATGGGCCGGACGACAGAGATAACGCTGACAACGATGGAGACAGATCGGCTGCGCAAATTTCTCCGCCGGTTGAACGAACTGGGGGTGCCTTCAGCCGTATTGAATGGAAACGGTCGATGTTTGATCGATCCACCTTTGGGAATGCTGGAAACGCCTGGAGATGTTCTGGCCAGTCTAGCCGGTCGGGTCTGCTCAGATCATCCCGGTACGATATCTCGCTTTGAAAACCTACTTGCACTGGGATTGGGCAATCAAGAGCAGAGCCATGCGGTTCTGGTGGCCGAAGTAGGATCTTCGGAGAATCCTAATTGTCCTGAAAATTATGTACGGGAAATCCTTGCGCTCTTTGCGGAAAACTATACGGAGGTCTTAAAAACAACCGCACAGATCGAGAAATTCAGCTCTGAGCTGGCGTTGACCTATGAAGAATTGATGCTCGTCTACAATATGAGCACGCACATGAAGGTTACGCAGTCCAACGCCAATTATCTGCAAATGGCTGTCGATCAGGTCACCCAGCTTGTGGATGTAGAGGGAATAGCTATATTTCTGGAAAAGAAGATCGATGGGATTGAGCGGTTCGTCCTGACGGCCGGTGCGGGTCTGGTTGCCATTGACCAAGTGACGGTTGACCTGTTGCAGCAGAATCTACTGGCCGAATTGCGCCAGGGGAAAGAGGCCTTGCTCGACAGTGAAGTCGATCCGCCTTTTACATACGAATGGCCCAAAAGCATTCGCAATATTATCGCTGTGCCCATGCAGGGCAACGAAAGAATGATCGGAATGATGGTCGCCACCAACATCCTGAATAAGCCCGACTTTGACAGTATTGACGTAAAGCTGTTTAATTGTGTCGCTAACCAGTGCACCGTTTTTATCGAGAACGGCCGCCTTTTCGGCGATCTAAAGGAATTGTTCATCGGCTCGCTAAAAGCCCTGACAAACAGCATTGACGCCAAAGACCGATACACACGTGGCCATTCGGAACGAGTGGCGTTTATCTCTCGATGGATTGCCGAACGACTGGCGGAAACCATGCCGATCCGGGAAGACCAGATCCATCATATTTATCTGGCCGGTTTGCTGCATGATATCGGAAAAATTGGTGTAGGCGAGGCAGTATTATGTAAAAAAGGCGCTTTAACGGAAGAAGAACGCAATCGGATCAAGGCGCATCCCCGAATCGGCGCTTCCATCCTGGCTGACATCAAACAAATGAAGGATATTGTGCCCGGCGTGCTCTACCATCATGAACGTGTCGATGGTAAAGGTTACCCCGAAGGATTAACGGGAGATCAGATTCCAATGATAGGAAAGATTCTCAGCCTGGCCGATTCTTTTGACGCAATGACCTCAAAACGGGTTTATCGCGATGCGATGAGTATCAAACGAGCCCTGACCGAAATCGAAAAAGGACTTGGCACGCAGTTTGATGAGCAGATTGGACGGATTTTCCTGGAAAGTGATGTCAGAAAACTATGGAGCATTATCCAGGATGGATTCATTGAAAGCTGGGATTACAGCAATTTTAGTGAATATGGTGCTGTTGCCGTTGGTACATTGATTCGTTAGCAGAAGGCGGTAAAGGCAATAACCATGAAGATCGAAACGCAAAATTACAATGATGTGACGGTCGTAGAGCTGCAGGGCGAATTCACGGCGGAGAGTGCGAAGGCCTTCCAGGATACAGTCACCAGTGTCGTCGCCAGCGGGGCCAAAGGAATTGTACTTGATTTGTCGGCTGTAATTTTTGTCGACAGCATCTGTCTGGAACATTTGTTGTGGTTACGAGATTATTGTAACGAAAACAACCGTCAGCTCAAATTGGCCGGAGTGGATGAAAACTGCTCGACAATTATGCATATTACACGATTGTCACAGCAGTTTGATGCATACGATGAATTGTCCGAGGCGGTAAAAAGTATTGTGTAACGAGCTTATTCTACGGAAATCATGGGTGAAGTTTTAACCGAAAAACGTTTACAGCTTGGGCAGGTCCTGCTGGGGCGGGGGATTGTGACCACCGAGCAGATCGACCGCGCTTTGGAAGCCCAGAAGGAAGGCGGGCATCACAAGCTGTTAGGAGAGCTTCTGGTTGAACTGGGCTATTGCTCCGAAAACCAGATTGCTTCTGCGCTGGCGGAGGCGTACGAAGTTCCATACGCCCAGATATCTCCCAAGATTTGCGATCCTGCTGTGGTGGAAATCCTGCCACGAGATTTTCTGGAAGAGCATGTGGTCTTACCTCTTTTCAAGGTCTATGATACTTTAACGGTCGCTGTAAGCGAACCGTCGAATGTATTCTTGATCGAGGAAATCGAACGGCTCAGTAATTGTAAGCCGCAGATAGTTTGCGCCACCGTCAAGGACATCAAGGCTACGCTTCAGACCTATATGCCGGCCGCCAATGTTTTTGTCATTGACGATATCATCGATGACGTGGCGCTGGAAGATTTTGCCATGATTGAGCGGATTGTCGAGGATATCGGCGATCTGGAAGAAGTAGCCGGCCAGTCACCCGTGGTGAAGCTTGTCAATTATCTCTTATATACGGCGGTACATGAGAATGCCAGTGATATTCATATCGAACCGGATGACCGTAAATTACGTGTTCGATATCGAGTCGATGGTCGGTTATATGAAAAGATGAGCCCACCGTATCAAATGCATTCGGCAATTGTGTCGCGTGTGAAGATTATGGCCGAACTCGATATTGCCCAGCGCCGACTGCCCCAGGATGGAAGTATTCACGTCTTGATGGAAGGACGACCGATTGACTTGCGTGTTTCCACCATGCCGGGCAGCTTTGGCGAAAAGGTCGTCATTCGTGTCATTGATGCCCGTAAGATACTGACAAACCTGGAATCATTGGGATTCAGTTATGAAAACCTCCAGGCTTTCAAACAGGTCATCAATTCTTCCCATGGGATTGTCCTGGTGACCGGGCCAACCGGATCGGGTAAAAATACCACCCTATATGGAGCGTTAGCTGAATTAAACAGCGATGAGGTAAACATTTGTACTGTTGAGGATCCGATCGAATGCAACATGGCCGCCATCAACCAGTTCCAGGTTAATGATGCGGCTGGATTTGCCTTTTCGACTGCCCTACGAAGTCTTTTGCGACAGGACCCGGATATTATCATGGTGGGAGAAATCCGTGATGCTGCCACGGCAAATATCGCGGTTCAGGCAGCATTGACTGGTCATCTTGTTTTATCGACTCTCCATACCAACGATGCCCCGGGAGCTGTGACGCGTCTGGTCGACCTGGGAGTGGCGCCTTATCTGGTTAGCGCTTCTTTAATCGCCGTATTAGCCCAGCGACTGGTTCGAAAAATTTGCCCGAATTGTAAGGAGCAGTACGAGCCTCAGTCAAGTATTCACCGAGCCGTAGAGCGTTGGTCGGGCAATACGCCTACTTTCTACCGAGGTGTCGGATGTCGTAAATGTCGTAATACAGGATATTTGGGACGAATTGCAATCCATGAATTATTTGTACCGAATGATGATATATTGGACATGATAACGCAAGGTATTGCCTTGAAGGCGCTTCGAATGTCCGTTATCGAAAACGGTATGAAACCATTACATGTAGACGGAATCGAGAAAGTCAAAGCCGGGATTACAACAGTGGATGAAATCCTGCGTGTTACCAATGTTTGTGATCAGGTAGTATAATGGATTTGGCAGTCATGTCACAAATGGAATCATATACCAAGGCACATGAAGTGTCGTATATACGTGTCAAACAATCTGACCTGATTCTATTTACTACACAGCTTTCGGTCATGTTGGATAGTGGTGTCGTATTAAGTGATGCCTTGGAAGCCATTGCCGATCAGGATCGTCCAGGTGTATTTCGTGCTGTCATTCTTGATATTGCGGCACGAATCAAAGCTGGAGATAGTTTTTCTGAGGCTTTGACTCGATATCCCCGTATTTTTAATGCGATGTTTATAAGTATGGTTCGTGCCTCGGAAGCATCGGGTACTATGGCACAAATGTTGGAAACGCTGGCTAACTACCTGAATGCTGATGCTGAAACCCGAAAAGAGATCAAGGGAGCAATGATCTATCCGGTAGTCATTCTTCTTATGGCTGTGGCAGCGACTGGATCGCTGATGTTTTTTGTACTACCGCGGTTCAGCAAGATTTACGAGGCAAGAGGTGCTGCGTTACCGAAAATCACCCAATTTCTGGTTAATTGCAGTAGTTTTCTGGGAGATGTAGAAACCATGGCGGTTCTGTCAACCGTACTGGCTGTTGGCGCAATCGGACTGCATTTTTGGAGACGAACGATTAGTGGCCAAAAAACCCTGGACTGGTTGAAAGTACATGCTCCGATTGTGGGAACCATGTTCGTAGATGCCGTTTTAACACGAAGTATGCGTATTATGGCTACAATGGTGAATACCGGAGTCAGCCTGTTGGAAGCCCTGAGTGTGATGAGGACATCCTGTGATAATTACTATTTCCGATCCTTATGGGCAGAGACGGACGCCCGAATTAGAGATGGATATCAGTTTTCCGATGCTATCGTATTAGCTCCCAATAGTGATATGGTTGCTCCTAGTATTATTCAGATGCTCAAAGCCGGAGAAAAAAGCGGTCAAATAGGTCGAGTTTGCGATAAGGTATCCATTTTTTATGAAAAAAAGCTCCAGAATTCCATACGGACAGCGACATCTCTGATCGAACCGTTAATGATTTTAATTATGGGAGCCGTGATCGGAACGATCGCTATGGCCTTGTTGCTTCCTGTTTTCCGAATCTCCAGTGTCATGGCTCATTGACCCACAGAACGCCCGATAAATACCTATTTTCCGGAACAAAAACGCAGTCTCCCTCTATAGAGGGAAGATTCAAATCTAAAATAGGTGCCGTAAGGGGCCAAAAACCCAAAAAATGCATTGCAAACAGATGCAATTCCGATATAATCACCCGATTGTTCATAAGAGAGTATATGGATGTAAGTGCTGCTTGGACAAGCGGCTGCGAGGCTTTGAAAGGATAAGTACCGACAATGATGACTAAGGACAAGAAAGGCAAGATCATCGCCGACAGCAAGATAAATGACAGCGATACGGGTTCTCCGGAAGTTCAAATCGCTATTTTAACCGGACGAATTTCCGAATTAACTGAGCACCTCCAGACACATCCGAAAGACCATTCTTCTCGCCGCGGTCTTCTCAAGATGGTCGGAACCCGGTCTTCACTGCTCAAATACATCCGGAACAAGGACGTAGATCGGTATCGCCAGATTATATCAAAACTAGGATTACGGAAATAAAATGCAGGGATGTGACAAGACACCGGATCCGGTATTCCCGAATATCCGGATGTGGTGTGCAATGGAGTTCCTCCAGTAATCATTCCCATGCAAACGCCAAAATAAAAGCAGTGAAAGAGTGAAATGTTTGAAGTACAAAGAGTAGAAAGACAAATTGGTACCGAGATACTGATCATTGAGACGGGTAAAATAGCCCGTCAAGCCCATGGTTCAGTAACAGTTCAGTATGGTGAAACAATTGTGCTGGCGACGGCGGTTTCGGCCCCCCCCCGATTTGATGATGCCGATTTTTTCCCATTGAGTGTTGATTATCGAGAAAAATACAGCGCTGCAGGAAAATTTCCAGGGGGTTTTATTAAACGAGAAGGGCGTCCGAGCACAAAAGAAATTCTTACCGCCCGAATGATTGATCGACCCATTCGTCCCTTATTTCCTGACGGCTATTTCGATGAAGTGCAGATTTTGATTAGCGTTCTGAGTTTCGACCAGATAAATGATCCGGATATGCTGGCGATGGTTGCCGCCAGTGCATCTCTGGCCATCAGCAAACTCCCCTTTGAAGGTCCAATCGGCGCCTGTCGGGTGGGACATGTGGACGGTCAATTTGTGATTAACCCAACCTATGAACAACGGGAGCAAAGTGATCTCAACTTGATACTGTCTGGTGTGGATGGCCAGTTGAATATGATTGAGGTGGACGCTAAAGAAGTCCCTGAAGATGTAATTTCCGACGGCGTAGCCGAAGGACTGAAGGCAATTCAGGACATTTGCTCGTTGATCCTGGAATTGCAATCCAAGGTAGGAATTGAAAAAGAAATTCCTGAAATCGAGCAAGATGAGGGGGGGCAACTGGAAGCCGCTGTGGAGGCTAAAGTTACTTCTTCTTTGAAAGAAGCGTATCGAATACCGCAAAAAGTCCAGCGTATGACGGCGATCAAAGATATCCGTGCAGCGATTACCGAGGAATATTTTCCTTTGGATGCGGAAACGGAACCGTCGTTTAGTGTGGGTTTATTTAATCGCATTCTGGGAAAAATAGAGAAAAAAATATTCCGTAAGATGATCCTCGAAGAAGGGATTCGGACAGACGGTCGATCCTTGACCGATATTCGCCCGATTTCCTGTGAAGTCGGATTGTTGCCTCGGTCGCATGGGTCGGCCCTTTTTACTCGGGGTGAAACACAGGCTCTGATCTCGGCGACACTTGGAACTGGACGGGATGAACAGACCGTTGATGGTCTTTTAGAGGAATATGGTCAGAAGTTTATGCTGCACTATAACTTTCCTCCATCGTCCGTTGGGGAGGTACGCCCAATTCGCGGCCCGGGTCGGAGGGAAATCGGGCATGGGGCCCTGGCCGAAAAGGCCTTACAGCAGGTCTTTCCCATTGAAGATGTATTCCCTTATACAGTGAAATTGGTATCTGATATAACGGAATCCAACGGTTCCAGTTCTATGGCTTCCGTCTGTGGAGGATGCTTAGCTCTGATGGATGCGGGAGTTCCCATCCATATGCCTGTGGCCGGAATCAGCATTGGTCTGGTCAGCGAGGGAAATCGATATGTTCTGCTTACAGACATTCTTGGGGATGAAGATCATTGTGGGGATATGGATTTCAAGGTAGCCGGGACTGAAAAGGGAATTACGGCTATCCAGCTTGACCTGAAACGACGTAATCTTCCCTTTGAAATCTTGAAAGAAACACTCCAACGAGCTCGGGATGCACGGTTACAGATATTGAATATCATGAAGCAAACCATTTCTGAGCCGAGAACAGAACTCAGCGTATATGCTCCGAAAATCATCTCTATTAAGATTGATCCGGAGTATATTGGAAAAGTGATTGGCCCCGGGGGAGCCATGGTTCGCGGAATCCAGGAGCAGACCGGATCGGTTATCGAGATCGAAGAAGATGGCACAATCAACATCAGTTGTGTCGGCGGAGATGGTCACCTGAAGGCAAAAAGCATTATTGAAGCGATGACCACTCCGCCTGAAGTTGGCCGTGTCTATGAAAGCTCCAAGGTCGTAGCAATAAAGGAATTTGGTGCGTTTGTGGAAATCAGCCCCGGGATTGAGGGTTTATGCCACATTAGTGAGCTAAGTGGTGGGTATGTCCGTTCCGTGGAAGATATCTGCAAAGTAGGTGATGTTATTCCGGTGAAACTCATTTTGATTGATGAGCAGGGTCGTTTCAAGCTTTCCCGCAAGGCGGCTCTGGCGGAACTGGGAATTGAAGAGGAATTGCCCGAACGAGAAGAACAGGGCAAACGAGGTGATAGGGAAGATCGAAGAGACCGTGGCGATCGTGGGAGACCTCCCCGTAACAAGAATCGATAAAGGATAAAAACCCGTTCTGAGCGAAACCCGCAGCAGAGCAAGGAGTCCTGCAAACGCGTATACAAAGTTGGGCGATTACGCCCGGTACGAACGCCGGAGGGTTGTTGTAAGGAGGCAGTTATGGCACAAGGGACGGTTAAGTGGTTCGATCCGAAAAAGGGATTTGGATTCATCATCAATGAGAAGGGACAGGATGTTTTTGTCCACTATACCTGTATCAATGGGGATGGATTCCGATGCCTGCGGAATGGACAAGTCGTCGAGTATGAGGAGTTCACATCGGACAAGGGACTTCAGGGCCAAGATGTAAAAATCCTTGAATTGAAGGCGACAACGCCAACGAAAACTCCGGCCGGGGCCAAATCCGGACGAGGTAGAGGAAAGTAAGGGCGAAGGTGTCGAACCTGTTCGACATGCCCCGAAAATCAGGGGGACTGGTTCGGGCTTGGAAGGTTGGGCATTTCTAAGAGCCCATATTTGTTTTGTGCAGAGAACATGCTTTGGTGATGAACAGCCATGCGACCATTCTGGTTGTCGATCCGGACAGTGAACATAGGCAAGTGCTTCAGGAAGCGCTGAAAGATCGCTGCCCTAGGATATGGACTACGGACCATCTGGAAGAATCGTTGGAGATTTTGGACCAACAGACGATTGATCTGGTTCTAGTCGAATGGAGCCTGGCCAATGGCGAAAGTGGTATTGAGTTACTGGATCGATCTCGTAAGCAGTGCCCAAATATCCCGGTCATTCTCATGACGAGCACAGGGACGATTGAGGCATGCAAGGAAGCGATACGGCATGGGGCGGCGGATTATCTTGTCAAACCGTTGAATTTAGATGAACTGAGGCAATACATTACCCGTCTCGTTCGTCAACAGCGCCGCCAGCGTTCGGATTTTGTTTTCGAAGGAGTTCTCAGTCGAAGTCCTGCCATGCAACGCGTCTTTCATATCCTCCAACGGGTGTCTCCCACGGATATTACCGTATTGATTGAAGGAGAGTCCGGAACAGGAAAAGAACTGACAGCCCGTGCGATTCATGCTAATTCCTCTCGTCAAGACAAACCGTTTCGCCCAATCAATTGTGCGGGGTTTACCGAGAGCCTTTTGGAAAGTGAATTGTTCGGCCATGCCAAGGGAGCGTTTACAGGGGCCGCCGCCGATCGCAAAGGCCTGTTTGAAGTGGCCGATAAAGGGACATTGTTTCTGGATGAAATCGGAGATATGCCCCAGGCTATGCAAGCCAAGTTGTTGCGGGTATTGGAGGACGGGGTGGTTTTACCGGTAGGCTCCAATAAACCGAGCAAGGTAGATGTGCGGGTAATCAGCGCTACCAACCATGATCTGGCAAAGCTGGTTGAGGAAAATAAGTTTCGACAGGATTTATACTTTAGGATCAAAGGCGTAAGTGTGATCCTTCCACCGTTACGGCAAAGGCGGGAAGACATTGAGGAACTGTTTGGGTACTTTCTCAAACATGCTTGTGAGGATCTTGGCCGTGATATCCATCGGATTACCGAACCGGCGATGAACATTCTTATCGCCTATCACTGGCCGGGAAATATTCGTCAACTTCGACATATGGTGCGGACTATGGTGGTTCTTTGTGATGGAGATACGCTGGATGTCAATGATATTCCATTGGACATTCACCATGTCAAACGGCTTTCCGGGCAGGTTCAGTCTCAATCAAGCGCTACGAGTCAAACGGCGGGTCTTTCCCTGGAAGAGGTAGAAAAGCGGCATATTGCCGAGACACTTAAAATAGTGGATGGCAATCGGGCCGAAGCCGCCAACATCCTGAAGATCGGCGAACGTACACTGTATCGGAAGATCAAGGAATATGGTCTTTGAGGCCTTGGATCGGTTTACATACCATACAATTCTATCCCTCTCGACTGTTGTAGATAAGCCCTCCCTGATCTCGGTAGTCTATTAATTCCTTCACTGCTTCGTTTCGAAGTATATCGCGATATACACAAATATCTCTCCGTTGTAATTCGGCAATCCATTCGACAGGCTTTGCTCCCTCATCAAAACCGATTTGCCTCGCATCTTCATCTCGAGCACCACAAACCAAACTTCGTATACCGGACCAGGGAATGGCTCCCAGACACATGGCGCAGGGTTCACAACTGGTAACCAGTTCACAGGGAGGTAAACCGGGAGCGCCCAGATCGAAATGTTTCCGGTGTTGTTGGGCGATCATGATAGCGATGATTTCGGCATGTGCGACACTACAGTGACTGGAAGTGACCAGATTCACTCCGGGGGCAATCAGTTTTCCAGTATCCCTTTCAAAGATGGCGGCTCCGAAGGGACCTCCGGTGCGTTTTTTTACATTAGCTCGAGCCAGTTCGATAACTAGGTGCATTCGTTCCTCTCTTGTTGTCCATACGGTCGAGTCATCCTCAAATCGCAGAGACAACCACGAAGGAAGTTCAAGTTGGACCAATGGAAACTCCACGTTATCTTCTCCTGATCTGCGGATTCTCTACCTGAGGCGAATAGGCATGAATCAGGGCCTGGGCTGCCTCATCACAGGCTTTTTCGCTTTGATCCCCATTGCAATTGGTGACTACAAGTACGGCATATTGGGCTTCAGGAACAACCCAGACCATGGCGTAGTTCATGGTATTGCTGCCGGCATGGGTGAGTACTTTTGTGCCGGCCCATGACCGCTCGACTACAACCCAACCCAAAGCATAATCGCCTCGAAAAGAGGGGGTATGCAGGTATTGTAAAGTTTCGGGACGGAGAAGCCTTTGGCCACGAACACCCAGATGTAGCTGAACGAAGCGAACCCAATCACTCAGGGAACAGTGTACCGTACCGGCCGGACCAATGGCAGGGGGATTGTCGCTGAAAGGCCCCGGTGAAATGGGGATAAGATGATTGCCTGCTCGTTTGTGCTGCCAGGGCTGATCGATTTTACCCGGTTGGCCCATGGCGCCAAATCCGGCTGTTTTCATGCCCAGTGGTTTAAAGAGCATGTTGGTCATCAGGTCTTCCCATGATCGATTCGTGGCCTCTTCGGCAATCACGGCGGCCACCGTGTAGCCGGCGTTGGAGTAAATGTATTGTGTGCCCGGTTTGGAGACAGGTTCCTGCTTCAAGATTTGTTCGGTGTATTGTCGGCGCTGTGTACGTGGATTACCCTCCATGCGATGGACATCCATAAATCCCATTCCCTTAGGCCAGCTTTCCTTGGGCAGACCGGACCGATGCATGAATAGATGGCGTAAAGTGACAGATTTATAGTCCGGATGCATATCCATATCGGGAAATGTTTCTGACAGGGGCCTGTCCCAATTGAGTTTACCCTGTTCGACAAGCATGGCGACCATTGTGGCGGTCATGGCTTTGGTACAGGAGCCGAGGTGAAACTGATCGTTTCGTGTCACAAGAATATCACTGCCGTCTTTTCGAACTCCAATGGCATCCAAAGCGGCGACCTTGCCCTGTCGAATTACAGCGGCTCCAACAGCGGGCAGATTATACTTGTCTCGCGTGGCGATCAGAATGGAGCGGATGGTTTGGGCCTGTAACGTAGTGTCCAGAAGGAGTAAAAGCCCTAACATGATCTTGTAATTCTTCGGTTGTATTGCTAGCATAAACGCATCCTTATGGTGTTCCCTCATTGTCATTCTATTGTATCGGAAGGGCCGTATTTTGGCAAGCATTCGACATCTCAAGTTCGTAAGAACCATTATTTTTTTAATAATGATGAATAGTAGGGTGGCTTTTTTGGAGGGAGCATGGAACCGTCATGTAATCGACGACATCTCCAAAGGAGCCGATGGGGTGCGATTGGCAGATATCGATGAGAATGGTCATATGGATATGGTTACCGGCTGGGAAGAAGGGGGGATTACAAGGCTATATCTCCATCCTGGGCCGGGAAAGGTACGAGCACCATGGCCTGCGGTTACGGTTGGGATGACTCCATCAGTTGAGGATGCGGTTTTTGTCGATCTGGATAAAGATGGATCGATGGATGTGGTTACGTGCTGTGAAGGTAATACGAAAACAATGTTTGTGCACTGGGGGCCTGCGGATAGACGGCAATGGCTTAATTCGTTTGCTTGGCGACAACAACCGTTGGGCAGAATCGAGGGCAAGATGGCCTACATGTATTGTCTTCCGATGCAGGTAGATGGACAAAGGGGGACAGACCTTGTCGTCGGCGCCAAGGGGCAGGGGGCCCAAATCGGCTGGCTGGAATCTCCCGAGGATCCACGGGATGTGGATCAATATCAATGGCATCCTGTATGTCCAGCCGGGTGGATTATGTCTTTGATTACCACGGATATGGATGGGGATGGGGATGAGGACATTGTAACAACGGACAGAAAGGGACATCTGCGTGGATGTCGCTGGCTGGACAATCCCGGTCGCGGTCCTTCCCAGTCTCAACCGTGGAAGAATCATTTTATCGGTGGACAGGATTGGGAAGTAATGTTCATGCGACTGGCGGATTTGGATTGGGATGGATTTTCTGATGCGGTTGTGGCCGCCCGGACTCCTGATAAGCAGAGGATTCTCTGGTTTCGACGGTTGGATAAGACCGGCTTGCGATGGACTGAGCAGGAGATTATTTTTCCAACCGGAACAGGGAATGCTAAAGCCCCAGCGGTAGGTGATATTGACCGGGATGGAAGAATGGATGTTGTTTTCAGTTGTGAAGGAGCGGATGGCGTCCGTCGAGGTGTGATGTGGCTGTCTTATGAAAAGGAGCCGGCGGAAAACGAATGGACGGCCCACGATATCAGCGGATCGGAGGGAATCAAATTTGACCGGTTGGAACTGCTGGATCTGGATGACGATGGAGATCTGGATGTTCTGACCTGTGAAGAAAGTGAGCCTGATTCGCAGGGCAAAAGAAAAGGCCTGGGTGTTTTCTGGTACGAAAATCCATTACAGTGAATCTGGCCGATCCCGTTTGAAGGGGTATTGTGTTCAGATTATAATTTAATAGTAAATGATATATACTATATAAGTGGAGGTATGTCATGACATTAGCGCGTGAATTAGGACTTCGAAAACCGTTTGCCTCCCGGGAACATGAAGCCCTGTTGAATATTTACTTTACCAGTACCTGCATGAAAAAACAGGCAGTCCGTTTCCTGGAACCATACGCGCTGACGGATGTGCAACTCAACCTTCTCATGCTTTTAAAATATCAGTCTGTATCTGACCAAGGACTTACCCAGGCCCAACTGAGCAACATGATGCTGGTCAACCGGGCCAATATAACTTCCCTTGTGAATCGGCTCGAAAGAGATGGACTGGTGAAACGCACGACGGATCCCGAGGATCGGCGTTATAATAACATCCTTTTGACTGCCAAGGCCCGACGTGTTCTGGAGCGTGTGGAGCCGGAATACGCAAGCAAGGTCCGGGATGTGATCGCCGTACTCAAGCCTGCTGAGCAAAAAAAACTAATTCAAATGCTGGAAAAAATACGCACATGCATCAATACGTTGGCGTAGAAAATTACAAAGGGAACTCATTAGGAATCGAAATTGTGTTTTCCGGCTTTAATAGTTCATATATGAACTAATATCCGATGGTTCTGCGTGTAAAGAATTATTTGTTAACCATTCACATAGATTGGTTTCCGGGATAAAGGAAAGGGGCGGATCATGAAAACACAGTTACGATGGTATTCTTTCCGGTGGCGTATACTGATCCTGACACTTCTTCCGATTTTGACATTTGGCGGATACATAGGCTGGCGATTACATCTGGCTACTCGCCGACTACCAATAGGATCCGGTCCGGCCGGCCCGAGTGTTCCTTCCGGACCTTTTAACACTCCCTGGACTCAGCGGCAGGTTGTCTTGCTGGGATTGGGAGATAGTGTGACCAGGGGATTTGGTGTGCCCGAAGAAAAAAGTTATATCCAACTTCTTTCTAGCAACTTAGATACATTCTATCCGGACATGAAGGGGAAAGATCTATCCGTAATCCTTCCCCATTTGAAAATGTTGAACTTGGCGCAGGATTATACGACTACGCAACAGCACATAAATCAGCAATTACCATGCATACCACAATATGATTCAGAGGTGTATGGTATTGTCGTAATCACGTCCGGTGGGAATGACCTGATACATGATTATGGTCGAAGCAAACCGGTGGATGGAGCGATGTATGGCTGCACTTCTAAACAGGCCATTGAATGGACAGGTAATATCAAGAAACGCCTACGAACAATACTTCAGAGAGTAACCGAAAAGTTTCCCGGGGGCTGTCAGATATTCCTGGCCAATATCTACGATCCGACGGATGGGGTGGGTGATCCTCAGATTGTCGGTCTGCCACGATGGCCTGATTGTATAATAGTATTGGCATTGACCAATCAGAAGATTCGAGAGTTGTGTGATGAGTATGCCAATGTCCATCTGGTGGATTTGCATGCTGAATTCATGGGACATGGTTTCCATTGTACGGATTGGTGGCGAAATACATATCGTAAGGAGGATCCGGGGCATTGGTACCATACCAATATCGAAGATCCCAATGTACGAGGCTATGATGCAATTCGGCGGTTGTTTTTATTACAGATCGTAGGCATTATTCAAAAGGATTTACTTGATGAGAAAATATAACCCCCTTTTATGATTTAACAGTTCATATATAAACTAATAAGACGTAATAAGGAGGTAGCCATGAGTCGGACACATGAGGAGTGGAGGTATCGTGCGGCGGGATGCGGCGGGGGGATGCTTATGGCAGCGGGAAATCTCTGGGGAATTCTGGCTCCGTTGCAATTGATGGGATTTCTTGGGATTCTGATCCTTGACAAGAAGTACAAACCGGGACGTCAAGGACTTTTTCTGATGGGCCTTTATATGGGTTTGGCATTCACTTTGCCTCAGATGCTGGTTTTGCGACTGCCAGCGCCTATTACCGCAATTTTAATAGCTGTATTGACAACTGTTATGGTTGCGGATGTCATGCTTGGTGTTCCTCTGGCAAGACATGGAACGATCATTGGTTCTATGGCCTTTGCTTCGGTACTTGTCGTGATCGATTGGTTGAATTTTACGCTGGTTCCCATGTGGGGCACAGCCCAGTCTCTGGGTCGCTGCTGGTCCGCTTATCCTCGGTTGATCTGGTTCACCAGTATAACCGGAATCACGGGGATCGTATTTTTCGTGGGATTTCTACAGGTTTCATTTGTAAATCTTCTTTTTCAAAGTATTTCAAGAGTCCATGTATTTCTCTTAGTGGGTATTATGGCTGTTTTGGGCGGTGGGCCGATCGTATTACTTCGAACAGATTTGGCTAAGTCAAAACTTGTCGTAGCAGCCATCGGATGGGCTCATGAAGAAACATCTGAATTGGCTGATCCAACCTCCCCGGAAGGATTTGAGGAATTATACGCATCAAAAGTGGCTCTGGCTGCCCAGCAGGGAGCACGTTTGGTGGTTTCTCCTGAAATGGCCTTCGAATTTGGCCAAAAAAACCGAACAGAGTGGCTGAAGCGATTTGCTGATTTAGCCCAAAAGCATCACATCTTCCAAATTATCGGATACTACAATTATGATGAGCAGGATAATCGAATTCTGTTCCTGTCGGACACAGGGCATGTCCTTTGCAATTATGTGAAAACACATCTGACTCCCTTTGAGCCGTTTCCAGCCGGGGATGGCCAACTGCAAGAGATCTATATTGAAGGTATCCGGGTAGGGGGGATGATCTGTCAGGATGACAACTTTACGGATTTGTCTCGTCGCTATGGAATGAAGGGTATAGGAATAGTTGCGGTCCCTACATTGGATTGGCGTGCTGTCAAAAAAGCACATCTGCAAAACAGTATTCATCGGGCAATCGAATCTAATTATGGCATAGTCAGGGCTGCCTCAAACGGTATCAGCGCGATCGTTAGTCCAAATGGTCAGCTCCTTGCATCCATGGACCATTTTCGTCAGGGGCCGGGCGTGATTGTGGCCGAGATTCCTGTTTATGAAGGAATTTCTCTCTTCAGCCGCTTTGGCCACTGGCCGGTTGTCTTTTGTATTGTATTTCTGATCGGATGTACTGTGGTCTATTTTGCAGGAATATAAATTCAACAACAGACTAAAGCCATTTCCGGTTCTTAATCGATTTGTCACATTTTACTCCTTTCTGCGTCTATCTCTTGCGGAGACACTACTACGTCAGTAGAATATGTACGTAGTTTCTGCATCTTAGAATTGGAAATACAGACAACCGGGCATTCCGGGTGGAGATGTTACCTTAGGGAGGTGTACTATGGGCTTGTTCGATAAACTACGCGGCGAATTGATTGACATTATTGAGTGGACCGATCCTAGCAACAACACGATGGTCTATCGTTTCAATCGCCTGGATAATGAGATTAAAATGGGGGCGAAACTGACCGTCCGGGAAGGCCAGATGGCTGCTTTCGTCAATAAAGGCCAGCTTGCCGATGTGTTCCAGCCGGGCATGTATACCCTGCAGACCGACAATCTGCCGATCCTGTCGACGCTGATGGGCTGGAAATACGGTTTCCACAGTCCCTTCAAGGCGGAAGTCTACTTTATCAGCACCCGTCAGTTCACCGACCTGAAATGGGGTACCAAGCATCCGATCACACTTCGCGATACTGAGTTCGGCCCTGTCCGGCTGAGGGCTTTTGGTACGTATGCTATACGGGTCAGCGATGCAGGAAAGTTCATTCGACAGATTGTCGGCACGGATGGGCACTTTACCACGGATGAGGTGACCGATCAGCTTCGCAATATGATCATTTCCCGATTTGCCGATATTATTGGGGAAAGCAAGATTCCAGTCCTCGATCTGGCGGCCAACTATGATGAATTAGGCCAGTTTATCACAAGCAAGATCGGCACCGAATTTGCAGATTATGGCATTGATGTGACTAAAATGCTTGTCGAGAACATCTCTTTACCGGAAGAGGTGGAAAAAGCTCTCGACAAACGTGCCAGTATGGGTATCATCGGCGACCTTCATAAATACACCCAATTCCAGACAGCCAATGCCATGGAAGAAGCTGCCAAAAATCCTGGCGGAATGGCTGCTGGGGGCATGGGGATGGGTATGGGATTTGCCATGGCCAATCAGATGGGTTCAGCCATGGGTGCCGGTCAGGCCACCCAGCAGCCCCAACAGCAACCTGCCACCCCTCCGCCACTGCCGCAGAAAAAGCAGTTCTATCTGGCTATTAACGGACAACAATATGGACCATTTGAAGTGGATGCCCTCAAGCCCTATATCCAGAACGGTCAATTGACTCGGGGTACACTCATCTGGTGCCAGGGGATGGCCAATTGGACTCCTGCGTCGCAAGTCAGCGATTTAACATCGCTATTTGGAGTTGCTCCGCCACCACTGCCGCCACAATAAGTGTACCTACAAAGGAATTCCAATGGTTGAGGACTCTTTACAGCCGGCAGATAATCCATCGACTGACGATGAGGTTATGAATGAAGAACAAACCGTAGGACAACTGCAGCAATCTTTTAAATGCGGTGGCTGTGGAGCTAAAATGGGGTTCAAACCCGGCACACACAGCCAGAACTGTCCCTATTGCGGACATGAGAATCCCATCCCTCAATCCGAGGAAGACATCCGGGAATTGGATTTTCGAGCCTTTCTTGCCAGCCAGGCCGAAGCAAGTGATACAGAAGAAATTATCACAATCAAATGCCCGAGCTGTGCTGCCGAGACTACAACAGATCCCAACATTACCAGCCAGGATTGCCCATTTTGCGGTTCGCCGATTGTAGCAACGGCTCATTCCACCAGACAGATCAAGCCAAAATCACTATTGCCGTTTCACGTGAATCGTAAACAGGGCTGGGAGCAGTTCCGCAAGTGGGTTGCAGGGCTTTGGTTTGCCCCGAATGATCTCAGGAAAATGGCCCAATCAGAGGGAAAACTTACCGGTATATATGTACCCTATTGGACATATGATAGTGATACGACGTCCTTCTATCGAGGCCAGCGAGGGAAACACTACTGGGTGACAGAGCACTATACGACGCATCAAAACGGCAAGCTTGTCCATAAAACCCGCCGGGTTCGCAAGACTCGCTGGTGGCCGGCCAGCGGTACCGTATGGCATTCCTTCGACGATGTTTTAGTCCTTGCCAGCAATACACTGCCACGGCACTATACGGAAAAGCTCGAACCCTGGGATCTCCAGAACCTTGTGCCTTATACAGACGAATATCTCAGCGGTTTTCGCGCGGAGAGTTATCAGATCGATCTGGCGCAGGGCTTTGAGTATGGCCAGAAAATAATGGATGTGAAAATTCGTCAACTCGTTCGTCAGGATATCGGTGGAGATGAACAACGCATTCATTCTGTTAGGACTCAGCACGACAGGATCACCTTCAAGCATCTTCTGCTGCCAATCTGGATCAGTGCCTATCGGTATAAAAACAAAGTTTTTCGTTTCCTGATCAACGGTCGAACAGGGGAGGTACAGGGAGAGCGTCCTTGGAGTTTCTGGAAGATTGCCCTAGCTGTCATTGGTGTGGCTGCAATAGCCGCTGTAATAGCTCTCGTTATTATAGCCTCACAAGGATAGCTTTATCATGTAATAGTCGTTAGTATAAAACTTGTAAAGGCTATTCTGTACGAAGGTGCTCTGAAAAAAAAATTATTCACTGTGTAAAGCTTCCAGCATATCAGTTTCGATTTGGCTTAAAAACTGATGCAGACAGTCATTCATGCCTGCAATCAGATCAGATACTTGTCGAGAACGCACAGAAGCCTGAATCTTATATGTTCGATCCATGATAATTTTGTTTTCACCTGGGATTTCCCGAAAAAGAACCGCTTGAATTTCAAGGACAGCTTTATTGTCTTTTTCACTAAAATCTCCATACAATGCAAAAATCCATCCTTCCAGTGTGTAGTTGATATCCGCCTTGCTTCCGGCATCAACAACATTGGAGAAAAGACCGCTTTGTGAAAGCCATTTCTGGCTTTGGTCTGTTATCATAGGACCGGGAGGAACCATAAACCGCTTATAATAATCAGCTTCGAACGTTACTTGGTCGGTACGATACACCAATTGATCCCCGGCAAACGGGCTGGCCACACGAAATGGACGAATGCATAGGACACCTTCTACTGAAGTGGAAGAGGGAGGAACTTGTCGCTCTGCCTGCAAGAGAAAATGCCTAAGTTCGGTAATGCGGCCGTTTGAATTGCCACAACCGTACAGGAAAATGGTTATAATTATGAATATACTCCAGGGGATTAATATTACCCTTTCTTGTTTCATTGGGTGACCTCCGATTTCTGAGGGGGTTCGCTGAATAAAAGCAGGGAAGGATAGCGTTTGACCTTTTCCGTAGCTTCGCGCAGATTTTCCGATGCCCGTTTTAAATTGTCGACCATTTCATCGATGTCCGATTCCTCCATGGCAACCAGCCTTTCCATCTGGCGCAGAGATGAATGTAGTTGAGCGATTGTTTCACGAAACGTCTTGGCTTGCCCGGGCGGTGCCGGTCCTATCGCATCCTGAAACATTTGGCTGGATTGTCCCAGGCTGTTCAGCAGTTCGTTGAGCTGTTGACGCAACTCTGTTATCCTGGCATCGGTAATAGCCTGTTTAAGAGTTGCCATCAGTTCAGACAGTTCCGCCCGCGTTTCCCCAATCTTGGCATCTTCCAGCAGTTGTCTCATCGATTGTAGAGTTTGCTCCAGGGATCGTGCGACTTGTTCAAAGTTGACCTTTGTCAGGTCTTGCAGGACGATATCCAGAGATTGTGTGAAACTGGTTAATGTACTCGGAGAGGAAGGGATATAATAATACTTGGGATTCCATTTGAGTTGCAGGGGAGGATACCGTTCGGGATCCACATAGTCGGCTTCTAGATAATAAATCCCTGTAATTCCCTGTGGAGATAACCTCAGACGAAGACCATTGTCGATACTCTGTTGAATAATGGTCTTTAGATTATCATTCAGTCCCAGACCGCGAAAACTCTTGGCATTGACTTTACTGATCACCATGACATATCGGTTGAATGTTTGAAAATCATGGTCATTTAACTGATCGAAATATTCATGGGAAACAAAGGTAATCTGTTCGACCGTCCCGATTTGCACACCGCGCTGAATTACAGAAGAGCCCACACTCAGACCCAGAACCGATTCATCGATATATGTCTCGATATATACGACATCCTGAATAAGAGCTCGAGCACTTAAGGCGATTAGACCGATGATCAGAATCAATATCGCCAGGATCACGAACATTCCGATCTTGAAATAATTGGCTTTGGTTTTCATTGGTTACCTTGTTTTCAGCTTCTTCAAAGGTATTTGTTTCAGGTTCTCCCTTTCTCTATGTTCATCGACTGATCCCCGATTTGCCGATGAAAGAACTGCCATGCTGTCGGATTCTTCCGGTTATCTCTCAATTGAGCGGGAGGACCTGTGGCTACAATTCCCCGCGTTTCCTTGTCCAGTAGAATCACACGATCGGCTACAGCGTATACACTAGGTAATTCATGAGTTACAATCACAAAAGTCACTTGTAGATGTCGTGCCAGGTGCAGAATCAAACGGTCCAATTCAGCGGAAGTGATCGGATCCAGTCCAGCCGATGGTTCGTCCAAAAAAAGAATCGCCGGATCGAGAGCCATTGCCCGTGCGATGGCTCCGCGTTTCTGCATCCCACCGGATAGCTCGCTGGGCATTTGATGATAAGCTTCACGAAGCCCAACCAGTTCCAGTTTCATTAAAGCGACTAGGTCTATAGCGGCTTTTGGCAGTGTTGTATACTCTTCCAGAGGTAATCGAACGTTTTCGAGCAGGGACATGGAGCCAAATAGCGCCCCTCCCTGAAAGGTGACACCGATCTTGCTGAGAATCCGGGCTCGCAGTTTCTCATCGGCCCCGATTATATTATCTCCGTCGATCCATACATGTCCCTTCTCCGGTTCCAATAATCCGATCATGTGCTTAAGAAGAGTGCTTTTCCCACACCCGCTGCCTCCCAATATAGCAAAGACCTCTCCTTCCTGAACTTCGAAAGAGATGTCCTGTAGAACGACCATATCTTCGTATGATGCGGTAAGATTTTCCACACAGATAATGGATTCTTTATGACTCATTTAGATTTCCAGAAAATGATATAGGACAGCGAAAACACCTTCCGCTATGACGACCAATACAATTCCGCTGACCACCGCTCTTGTTGTGGAGATCCCGACAGCGCTGGCTCCGGTTTCCGTTTGCAGGCCGCGAAAGCAACCCACACCCGAAACCAGTGTGCCAAATACAAAACACTTCATTAATCCCGAATACACATCTTCAGGAGAGATGGCCGAATTCACATGAGAAACAAATGTTCGCAAGGTAAAACCCAGCGAGATCATAACCACCGCCGAACCTACCATTCCGGCAAGATTGGCAAGGATTGCCAGCAGCGGCGTAACCAGTGTAGTCGCTATTATGCGAGGTACAACCAAAAAACGAATGGGATCCAGCCCCATGGTTTCGAGAGCGTCTATCTCGTTGTTTATTTTCATCGTTCCTATTTCGGCGGCAAAAGCGGAACCACTTCGTCCCGCAAGAATAATCGCTGTAATAAACGGTCCCAGCACACGTACCAGGGCCAGTGCCGCCAAGTCTGATACATATACTTCCACGCCGAATTGGCGCAGTGGCAAGGCGGAGCTGAATGTGATAATTAAACCAAATAAAAAACCCAGTAAGACCACGATACCAACTGCGTTGGCTCCGGCCTGTTCGGCTACCAGAAATAGATCTTTCCAGCGAATTCGCCAGGGGCGGGCCGCCGCTCCGGCCAGAGCGGTGGCAGCCTGACCAACGAAGTTGACCTGACCTTGGAAGTCATGCCATAAAATGACAGTGGCCCGTCCAATTTCTTCAGCGACATGGATATGTTTATGTTGAGATAGATGAGGTTGAGTGAATCTCTCCGTAGAAAAGTTATTCAGAAACTCTGCATATTCCCTTTTTAAATTCAGTATTTCGATTGATGTATCATGTTCTTTAGCCCATAGTTGAATTTCAAACAGCAACGCTAGTCCGCTGCTGTCGCAAGAATGTATGTTTTGGGTGTCAATCACGATTTGTCGGAAAGAATGATGGGATAAGACTGAAAGCACTTTGTTCCACAGCCGTCCACTGTTTCGAAAATCCAGGTGGCCCTCCAAAGTTAAAATAAGCGATTCTCCATCCATTGGTTGGACGAAAAGAACGGCTGTTTCCTGTTTCTCAAATACCTCCATGAACGTTGAATCACTCCCTTATACCTTGAGTTTGCCCTGTCGGTCCTTCTGATACAGCAAATTCCGGTCTATGTCAAGGACAACTAAGGATGATCCTTAATACCGATATAAATCTTGGTGAAACAGTGTTGTGATCGAAAAATCTAAACTTCCTCTTGCAAAAAGCCTGTCAGTTGGGTAAAAATCAGCATTCACGTGAATAGAGCTGGCCTGTACATCCCTGATAGATTACAGGAACATCAAAACTTGCGGGTGATTAGCTCAGTTGGTAGAGCAGCTGACTCTTAATCAGCGGGTCCTGGGTTCGAGTCCCGGATCACCCAGTC
>JAFGPC010000160.1 GCA_016926155.1 Sedimentisphaerales bacterium | reverse complement strand
TTTTTTGCGATTTCCCGCCGGCACAGGAAATCCTCCACTCTTCAGGACGAATGAGATCCCCCTGACATGTCAATTTGTCTTGTATGGAAAGAGATTGACAGGGATAGACCTGCCGTGTTTACTAAAGGCCTACTGGTTTTTCAGGAAAGGAAGGACATGAATTCACGGGAACGTGTGCTGGCTTCGCTGAACCATCAGCAACCCGATCGAGTCTGTATCGATTTTGGGGGGCATCGCTCCTCGGGTATCATGGCGATCATTTATGCCAAACTCAAGAAGGCCCTGGGTATCACCTCCGGCGATATCTATGTCTATGATCTGATCCAGCAACTGGCGATCGTCGAACCGCCTGTGCTGGATGCGTTCGATGTGGACACAATAGAAATGGGCCGGGCCTTTCTCACGGAGGACAAGGACTGGAAGGACTGGATTCTGCCGGATGGCACCCCCTGCAAAATTCCCTTCTATATCAATGTGGAAAAGCGCGGGGACAACTGGATCCTGCTCAGTGATACGGGGCAGGAACTGGCAATCCAGAAAAAAGGATGTTTATACTTTGAGCAGACCTATTGGCCGATGGCCGACCGGGATATCCGCGAAGATGATTTTTCCGACCTGGAGGAGCAGTTAGGGAATCATATGTGGGCTACAGCGCATCCCGGGGCTCACCTGCCGCTGGATGAGACTGGGCTGGCCGAGATGGCGCAACGGGCCAAAACATTGCGTGAATCGACCGACCGGGCGATCATCGGTCTCTTCGGCGGCAACATGTTCGAAGTGCCTCAGATGCTGATGCGGATGGATAATTATCTGATGGTTCTGGGACTGTATCCCGAGCATGTCGAGCGGCTTTCAGAGAAGCTTTGCTTGGTTTATCTGAACAATCTGGAAAAATGGCTTGGAGCGGTCGGTCCGTATATCGATGTGATCCTCTTCGGCGACGACCTGGGTAGCCAGATGGGGCCACTGATCTCCCCCCAGATGTACCGCCGCTTTTTTAAGCCCTATCATAAAAGGCTCTGGAACCGCGCCAGGCAACTGGCCGATGTCAAGGTGAACCTGCATTGCTGCGGCAGCGTGGCGATGTTGCTGGACGATATCATCGATGCCGGAGTCGATGCGATCAATCCGGTCCAAGTCGGCGCGAGAAACATGGATGCCCGGATGCTCAAGGACCGATTCGGCGAGCGGATCTGCCTCTGGGGCGGCGGCTGTGATACGCAGACCATTCTGCCTGACGCCACGCCAGAGCAGATCGCAGAACATGTCAAAAAACAGATCGATATTCTCCAGCCCAGCGGTGGATTCGTCTTCCAACAGGTACACAATATCATGGCCAATGTTCCAACTGAAAACATCATCGGCATGTTTGAAGCCGTCCATAAAACAACCGAGGTGTAATTTTACTATAGAATTGAAGGAGTTAATTGTGAACTGTTTTAATCATTCCGATATTCCAGCCGTAGGTATCTGCAAATCATGCGGTAAAGGATTATGTAAAGATTGTCTTGTAGAAATGCCGGATGGCCTCGCATGTAAGCAGACCTGTGAAGAGCGTGTCAAATATATCAACTTTTTGATTGATGCGAATAAGCAAATACTGACAGCGACCAGATTCCATGCTAAAAGCGCAACCATATTTCTCTTTGTGTTTGGAGGTGTTATATTTCTTCTCGGTTTGATTCCTTATTTGATTAGCGGCGAGAAAGGCACTCTCTTTCTTGCAGCTCTAGGATTCGTTTTCCTTATTTTAGGACTCCTTCGCCTGAGAAAAAAGGGAAGTTTTCCTGTGCCGGATGACTCTCAATGATCTCTCTTTTTCGGTTTCAGAACACAAGCAGAAAATTATGGCCTCGATTATACAATATTCGTATATCCAGCGTGCTTAACAGGATAACCCGCGCATGCATACTGTCGATTATCTCATTATCTTAGCCTATTTTGTTATTGTGATCGGAGTAGGTTTTTACTATCGCAAGGCCTCAGCTGGGGACCTGCAGGCGTACTTTCTCGGCTCCAACCGCATGCATTGGCTGGCCCTGGCGATGAGCGGCTCGGTCTCCAATTTTGACATCACCGGCACCATGTGGATCGTCTCCATTCTCTTCGTGCTGGGCATGCGCTCCATGTGGCACCACTGGATGTGGGGCTTCCTGATGGGCGCGTTTTTTATGTCCTATATGGGCCCGTGGATGCGGCGCAGCCGGGTGATGACCGCCGCTGAATGGATGAAAACTCGCTTCGGAGACGGCCTCGATGGTCAATTGGCGCGGATCGCCAGTGCTATGATGTCCGTCTTTTTCGTAATCAGCTTCATAGGCTATGCGTTTCAGGGCATCGGCAAGTTTGCCGCCGTCTATCTCCCCCTGGAGATGCTGGCCGAACATATCTCTTTGCCATGGCTGCAGCCTCTCGTGACCGAGTATGAGCCGCAATGCCTTGCCGTTTTGATTATGAGCGTCACCACGGTTTATGTGATTTTCGGCGGACTCTTTGGCGTGGTCGCAACCGACGTTATTCAAACGATTATCCTCACAGTCGGAAGCCTCTTTATCGCATTCATTGCCTGGAAGTCATTGACTCCTGCTGCCTTGGCCACTTTGCCGGCCGAATGGACCTCTCTTTCCGTTCCCTGGCGACTGGATGATTTTGCAGGAACGAGCCATGCCGGATTTCAGTTTTTCGGGGCCCTGGTTCTGGTCTGGGTAGCTAAGGGTCTGCTACTCAACATGTCAGGTCCTAACCAGATGTACGACTGCCAGCGGTTCCTGGCCGCCCGCAACGATCGGGATGCCGCCAAGATCGGTGCTGCCTGGAGTCTGTTTTTGGTAGTACGCTGGGCCATGACCGCGGGGATCGTGCTGCTGGCCTTGACCGGCGTAGCGGGTGTTTCGGATTCTGAGAAGATCATGCCCGTAGTTTTGCGGGATTTTCTGCCGGCCGGCATTCGTGGACTCGTCATCGCCGGGCTTCTGGCCGCCTTTATGTCCACATTCAGTTCGACCATCAACAGCGGTGCTTCGTTTGTTGTCCGTGATCTATGGCAGCCGTATTTTGGCAAGCGTGCTTCCATGCGAACGGCAGTCGTCGTAAGTTATCTCTCTATCGGACTTATTGTGTTTGTCGGAATGCTCATTGGCATGTTGGCGGGCTCAATTGCCAGGATATGGGAATGGATTATGATGTCGCTCACAGCGGGAGTGCTGATCCCGAATGTGCTTCGGTGGTATTGGTGGCGTTTGAATGGCTGGGGATACACTGCAGGGACATTTGCCGGGATGATTGCTTCCTTTGTTGTGCTTTGCCTTGAAGATCCGTTGCCCACTTATGTTGTTTTCCCAGTCGTCTGTGGCAGTTCTGCTTTGGCAACGTTGGTCGTTATGCTGATTACACCGCCGACAAGCCGGGATGTTTTAACTATTTTCTACCAAACCATCCGGCCGTTTGGTTTTTGGAATTCGATTCGACGACAATGTCCTCAGGTGAAACGGCCTCGAGGGGAAAATCCTGTGATTGCAGGAGTAAATGTCCTGCTCGGGATGACCACCATTGCCTGTATCTACCTGTGTCCGATGTATCTGGTAGGGCACTGGTACCGGCAGGCCGGGATTTGCCTGGGGATTGTTCTAGTCGCCGTGTTTGTTCTTAAGTTTACATGGTATAACAACTTACCGGTGGCAGAGTCGAATGGGAATCAGGAGGAAAATCAGACCAATCCTTTGTAATTTGCTTGAAATCCGGATTTGATCCCGGTACACTACCGGTTTGACTCTTGCGGGCGGCACCAGAATTGCTCGTAACACGTTATAATGCAAGTAGTTGGCGGCGTAGCCAAGCGGCCTAAGGCGACGGTTTGCAAAACCGTTATTCGTGGGTTCGAATCCCACCGCCGCCTGTGATTCTTTATTCGTCAAATCGGCCTTAGAACCGTTAAAAATGGGCTTTTTAGCCTGTTTTGTGTCGTCAGTTTCTTTGGCCGGTTCCCCCCGAAATGTTCGCCTGTGTTCACTCGTTTTCGCCGATTCGCGCCCCAATTCGCGCCCCGATTTATACCCTGTTCGGGAGTCGTTACTGACTTTCCCTATAGCATTCACCGACCTGTTATCTGTTCCGGTAGCCCTTTGCTCTTGGGGTACTGTCTTACTATAGTCCGGCAGGCGCTCGATCACGCGTCGGGTGTCGTTCAGTCCAACATGAGAATAAATCCCGATAGTCAGTTCGGGTTTGCTGTGCCTGGCAAGGGTTTGCGCCTCTTTGACCGTTGCCCCGCTTTGAACTACTTGTGTTATGAATGTATGGCGCAAACTGTGGAAGTCAGATTTCCGGTCGTCGTTGTCTTCATATTTTAAGAAGTCGCTTTCTGTCCGACGTTTGCGTTCGTCCTTGTCCGGCCCGGCTTCCTCAATCCATTGTTGGCGTGCCTCTGCAAGGTCGGCCCGAAGCATCACTACAATTTTCGAGGCGCTGGGCATCTTGAAAGCCCGAACTTTCCGAGTCTGGCCGCGGAAAAATTCTTTAAGTTCTGCGGATGTCTCTTCTCGTAGTGGCTGCACATCCTCACGTCGGCGTTTGCTGTAACAGGCATGGATAGTTACTGTGTTATGATCAAAATTAAAGCTCGATACAGTTAGGCTTTTTAACTCAGAAGCCCTCAGGCCCGTCTCTAAGGCGAGACGATACAGCATGGCCCGTTGGTAGCCTTCCATCCCAAATCGCTTGACAGAGGCCCTTATGCTTTGCAGGAGCCGTTGAATTTCTTCCGGTGTGAGCGCCCGGCGCTCGTGCCGTTTGTCCAGATCAGGGTTCAGCTTGTTCAAATGTTCGACAGGTGAGCTTAGACGGTTGAATTCTTTTCTCTGCTGGAACACAGGGATCAGGTGTTCTGGTAGTTCCAAACCTGTCCGGTCTTTGGGTTTGTCATGGGCTTTTTCATGCATGGTAGCGGATAAAATCCCACCGTCTTTTGTGAAAATATAACTCCCTGTATTATCTTGAGTTACGTTTTCAGAAACTTTACTACCAGTAGTAAACTCGGTTGTTCTTGACCGGCGATTCAGGGAAGTATATTTGGCAATCCACTGCTGAGATTGACCGAGGAGATTGGCGTATTCTGCCTGATTTTTTGATTTGTTGTATCGCCTCTCTGCCTTGTGCAGGATGGCCACCTTTTGTTTGTGGGTCAGGGGCAAACCATGTTTGGTATTGGCCCCAAATGACAATTTTATTGCTTCTTCCATAGACAGTGATCGAGGTGGTGAGCATGGTTTCCAAACCTGTCTGTCCTCGCCAGCGAAGGAATCTGTACGATACACCCTGCCAGGGGATTTGGATAAGTCGGAAGGAAAAGTCTCCCTGCTCGAGCCACCAGACCAATTCATTAATGGCTTTTCGAAAATTTTGCGTATCCAGGCGAAAGTCTATTGAGGCCATGCAGAGCAGATTGACTGCATGCTGAAAAAGCGTGGAGATATCATTGTATAGTAACCAGAGTTCTTGTTTATCCATTGCCCAAGTCCAAGCCCGTCGGTCCGGCCTGCCGGGGGACTTGGGCTTTCCCGACAGAACCGGACCGACCTTTACATTATAACCACTTACTCGAATATCGGAAAGCCTACAATGAAATTTCGCCATGGGAATGTTTATCTAACAGAAATTTGTGAATATAATCACAAAGTGTAAACAAATTATCCCCCATTTTTGATGCGAAATCAAGGAACATGAAAACAATTTTTCATGAGAGTGCCATACGGGTGGCACTGCCTCAAAATAATTCTTGTCTGTCAAATCACTTTTATATTAAAGAGGATTGTAAATGGAGTACGTTCTCTTCTCGTCTTGATGGGCCCTGTGTATGAGGGTGCAAAGGGGAGATTTTTATGTATTTTCAGTTGACAGGGAGGCTATACAGATTCATTTATAGTTTGGCTATCACCTCTCTTCTGCCCTCAAAGGAGTTGACTTGTGCAGTCAATGTATCTCAAACACTTATGATACATGGTTTTTTCACAGGAAAACGGCGCTTACTAATGGGCACAATTAACGATTTCTGAAGCGATAATTGTCAACCTGAGGATCATAATTCAATTGTCGGACAAACAAGGAAGGAGAAAGACTCATGGCACGAGTGATCTATCACGCCGGGAAGGTTTTAGGAGCCGCATTGATTGCTTTGTTCACAGTGGCTATTGGATTCTTAACCATTTGCAGTCTGGTTCAATCTCAGGAAGATCCTTCGAGTTCAGAAATCATATCTTACAGGGGGGAACCTGTTATTCTTTCGGAAATCCGGGAGGAACTGATAGAACAACGCAATGCGAACCAACGCGTCTGGCAGATTATCCGTGAGCTCCAGGTGACCGATCCGCAAACCGAGCAGGTCTCCATAGAGCCGGTCTTCGCGACGGTG
>JAFGPC010000159.1 GCA_016926155.1 Sedimentisphaerales bacterium | reverse complement strand
CCGGCCGGACCCGACGCAAAGACCACCATGGTTATAGAAGGGGCTTTTATACCATCTTTAAAACCGCTTGGCAACGCCTTTTTCCTTGAAATCGCCGTCCTGATAGGTATAATATCAATACAAGGTGGAAGAAGAGGATCGATAGAAAATAACATAAATAACGGAGAATCGTGATGAAAACCTCTCTTCTTGTAGCCTGCCTGTTCGTGATCATAAGTATAAATCTCCTCGCAGAACCAATCCTCATCGACCACACGGCGTTTACTCTGTTCCAGGGGATTCCCGATTATTGGATCGAACAGATCCGCTCAAATCTGCGTATCGCCTATCAGCATACCTCCCATGGAAGTCAATTGATTACCGGCATGAATGCCCTTGAGAGGTTTCCCGCCTTCGGCGACCGGTTTGAATGGTCCGACAGCGGAGCCGCCGGGGCACTGGATCTGGATGATGAAGGTATCCCCGGCATACCCGACCTGAGCCAGGGAGATTATATTGACGAGCATGGAGTCACGCCCTGGGTAACGGCTACCCGGAATCTGCTGGACGATCCGGCCAATTCTCATGTCAACGTCATTGTCTGGTCCTGGTGCAATATCGGCGGTCATAACATCGACCGCTATTTGACCAACATAGAAATCCTGATCGCCGAATATCCTGATGTGCACTTTGTCTTCATGACCGGGCATGCTAATGGCGGCGGAGAGGGAGACTCCTCGGATGCTCGCAACCAGATCATTCGACAGCATTGCCTTGAAAACAATCGCATCCTCTTCGACTTCGCTGATATCGAGAATTATGATCCGGACGGCAATTACTTCCTCGATAAGCTCCTGCAAGATGATCTTGACTATGATGCCGACGGCGACGGCACCCACGAGAGCAATTGGGCACTCGAGTATCTCAATCGTCATGACAATGCCTTGCTCTATCGGCTGGTCTGGGGAACCGACGGCTATTCGGGCTGCAGTTCCTGTGCCCATTCCGACGGGCCGGAGAATGCCGCCCGCCTCAATTGCGTTCTCAAAGGCATGGCCACCTGGGTTCTCTGGGCCCGACTGGCAGGCTGGGACGGCGTGCCCGAATTCGACTGTCCAAATGCAGATGGATTGGATATCGTCAACATGGAGGAATTTGACGCGATTGCCGTCAACTGGCATCAGGGAGAAACCGACATAGTCGGCGATTTCAACGGAGACAGCTTCGTGGACCTGCACGACATAGCCATTCTAATGGATCAATGGCTCGATAGTTGTAATCCTCTATAATAGTCAACAACATTTTAATCAATTCGCAGAGAGTCTTCGAATGATCTCCATACAGGCTCGGCCGTTGTGGTAAGGGGCTTTCCATTCGGATATTTTCTGCTCGTTCGGATCGTGCTCAGCCCGTGCCCGGCCGAACCACCCTCCGTGCGTATGATCGACAATATGTTTCTGGATAAATCGCCAGTTCCGCAGTGCGGTTTCCCGATACAACCGATCGCCGGTAAGCTGATACAGGTCCAGGTAGCCGACTACCGTCTCGGCCTGCGGCCACCAGTCCTTGGCCGTGTTGGTCACTCCGGTCAGGGTGCCTTCATATAGCAGTCCCCCATCTTCATCGACTCCCCGCAGCAAGACCGCCCTGCCGATGCCCCGAGCAATTCGATTGGTCTGTTCCAACTGATCCACATCCTGCAGGACAATCGCCGCATCCCGAACCAGCCAGGCCGCCTCGATGTCATGCCCATAGGAGGTCATTTCGGACCGGATCGGATTCCACTCGGCATCGAAAAAGAGCCGGCAATACCGCTGCCCCGGATCGTAGATATGGTCGGCAAAGACATCCATCAATTCCTCCAGGGCTTCCCGCACGGTGGCATCCCGCCAGACGCGGTACAAGTTGGTATAAGCCTCGAGCATATGCAGGTGCGTGTTCATGGTCTTGATCCCACCGTCGATTCCATAGGCAAGAGTAGCTTTTTCCGCCCGCTGCCAGGTACGCGAGAAGGACTCATAGTAACCGTCGTTCATTCTGTCTTTGCACGTCTCTTCAATCCGGTTGAAAAGTTTCTTGAGCGGCTGCAACGTCTCCCAACCTGGCACAGCACGATAATATTCAGCAAGGGCATAGACAACAAAGGCATTGCCGTACAGTTCCTTCCTGTCCTCTAACGGATTTCCCTTGGCATCCAGCAACCAGTAATACCCCCCATTCTCTTTGTCCAGAAAATGCTGGTCAAGGTATTCATAGGCCCGCCGGGCCGCATCGAGGTATCGTTTATCCTGTCGGAATCGATAGGCCGCCGAAAACGTCCACAGCAGGCGAGCGTTGAGCACCAGGCCCTTAGGAGCATCGGGCAGGGCCGTACCGTCATTGATCGCCCTACCGACAAATCCGCCGTTTTTTTCATCGATGCCATGAGCCAGCCAGAAGGCCAGAATGTTGTCATATAATTCATTCTCTGCCTCCTGAATCCATTGCTCCAGAACCTGTTTTTCAGAAGACTCCGTGATTCGCTGCTGCAAAATATCCTTGGTTTGTTCGAGACGGTTCATCGGCTCGCCAGCCAGAAGGAAAGAATTACAACTCAGAAAAAACACGGTGATCAGAGAAGAAATTCCTTTCATTGTAAACCTCTTCATTTTACTCTTGGCGTTCGAGCAGAACGATGATCCAGCCTCGCACATTAAGGGACTCGGCAGCGCCACCGAAACTGTGAATGTCACGAATCGTCCACCCGGCTGAAAGATACTCGCCCAGGTGTTCTTCGATAAATCCATGTTTATCGGCATAGCTTCCACGGATCCACTTGCCACTCATATAAGCCATGCTGTCTATGTAAATCGTAACCAATTTCTGCATCGGTTCTCTCCTGATCAGTGCATCTTAGCCGGCTATCCATGAATATTGATCTCCTGATTCTGCTTTCATGCAGATTTATACACTACCACGACCGATTCATGAAAGCAAACAGGATTGTCCGATCCTAAATTTACTGATTGTAAACGGTTTTGTGATTTCTATGGGACAGACTTGACGAGTCAGAGCATTACTGGTAGTATGGAATTTGTTGGCTAAGTTCTGGTCTATTCGTTGGAGGTCTGAATATGTGTGCAGAGCATGTCCATTCGCACGGAATTCCCTGTGGTTGCTGTATGTCCAAGGCCGCTTTTGCGCTGAATCGACGCCAGTTCATGACGGGTGTCGGGGCAGGATTGACTGTGCCCGCCCTGGCGGCGTCGGTCCTGGCCCAGGTTAGACGACCCAGCGACATACCCCAGTTCAAACCCACACCACCCAAACCGCTGGTAATTCAGCCGGTGCTGACGGTGACGCTGTTCCAGCGGCGGGAGCAAACCAGTTGGAGATCATGGGGAGGGTTCCATACCGAGGAGGATATCAAACAGGAGCAGAAGCGAATCGCCGAGGAATTGAAGAAAATCCAGGCTGACAGCGAGTTTGCCGTGGAGGTTCGCCCGCTGGTGACACTTAATGATCCCAACAAGGCTACCGAACTGGCCAAGGGGGACCACGATGTCATGTTGATCTATGCGGCTAATGCCTGGCTTAATGTCCTGGAGAGCCTGACTAATCCGGATAAATGGACGATGGTCTTTGTCCGGCATAAATCCGGGCCGGTTTACCTGTGGTATGAGATCGCGCACAACCGTTATCTCCGCAAGACCGTGGACCAGTACGGACAGCCAGGGGTGGATCATCAGGATGTGGTCGTGGATCGGCTGGATGAGCTGCAATGGCGTTTTCGGGCATTGTACGGACTTAAAAATACAATGGGTAAGCGGATTGTTGCCGTCGGCGGGCCGTCCGGCTGGGGCACCGGCGGGCAAAAGGCCCCGGAAATCACGAAAAACCTCTGGAAGATGGATCTGCGTACCCTCGAATACAAGGATCTGGGGGAGATGATTAAAAAGGCCCGGGCCAATCAAACTTTGGTGAATTATTGCAATGCCTGTGCGGAACAATTTCTCAAACGGCAGGGAATCACTCTGGAAACCCAGCCGGTTTTCGTACGGAACGCGTTTCTTTTGACGGAGGTGTTCAAGGATGTGATGTACCAGTACCAGACCGATTCGATCACCATCAATCACTGTATGGGCACGATTATGCCCATTTCAGAGACGACGGCGTGTCTGCCGTTGATGCTGTTAAACGATGAAGGCTATCAGGCCTATTGTGAAAGCGACTTTGTCGTGATCCCATCCGGAATCCTGTTGCATCATATCTCTTCAAAGCCTGTATTCCTGAATGACCCGACATATCCACATGATAACATGGTCACGATCGCCCACTGTACCGGGCCGAGTAAAATGGACGGGAAAAACTATGAACCCGTACGAATCCTGACTCATTTCGAGTCGGACTATGGTGCAGCACCTAAAGTGGCAATGAAGAAGGGGCAGGCCATGACAGTGATCGATCCGGACTTTGATGCCAAGGTCTGGTTGGGCTTTGAAGCTACTGTGATTGACAATCCGTTCCTGGATATATGCCGTTGTCAAAGTGATATTCATATCAAAGGGGACTGTGAAACGCTTATCGCCGAAACTCGAGGTTTCCACTGGATGGCTTCTTACGGTAATTATCTGCGAGAGACGGGATACGCCCTGAAGAAAGTCGGCATAGCCTGGAACAATCTGAGTAAAAATGTATAACCTTCCTGGAGGCGGAAGAGGACGACGGGACGGCGCCTTGTGCCCGTCCCGTTTCCATTTATACTGTAATCGGATTCCTCACTCCAAATGAATGTATGAAATAAAATGCCGAGCTGAAGTATCTCAGCTCGGCGTCGAAATGGGTATATAAACCATCTTAAATTTAACGGCTATTTCGTGGTACCGCCCAACTCATATCATCTTGTCAAAGATGGCTTACACCCCCACCCCTTACTTTTCTATCGACCTGACAATCTGTTTCTCTTGATGGGGATAATACCTAATTTGAGACACAGAAAACACCTAAAAAGAAGGGGGGCGGTTCTCGCTCAAGATCTTATACTTTGAGGTGATTAAGGATTGGTCAGGCCTTCCCTGACGGCGTATTTCGTCAGTCCGGCAATGTTGTGGATTCCGAGCTTTTCCATAATATGCTCGCGGTGAGAATCGACAGTTTTGACGCTTACGCTGAGCATTTTTGCTATTTCCTTTGTCGTTCTGCCCTCAGCGACAAGCTGGAGAACCTCCATTTCCCGGCTGGACAATCCATCTGTCCCGGTCCATTTCGGATTCGTCAGCATATTCACATAATCATTGAAAATGACTCTGGCGATCTTGGTGCAAAGATACGTCTCGCCGTCGATCATGGAGTCAATCCCCTCCATAAGCTCAGCAAAAGCGGACTCTTTAAGCATATATCCGCTGGCCCCGGCCTTGAGCATTTTGGCGACAATCGTACCATCTGAATGCGTCGACAAGGCCATGACTTTCAGCTTGGGATTATCCAGAACCATCTGGCGAGTGGCCTCAATTCCATTGAGATTGGGCATTCCGATATCCATAATTACGATATCGGGGGCAAGTTCCGAAACCTTTTGCACCGCTTCTCTACCATCCGCCGCCTGACCGACTATTTCAATATCAGAACGCTTTTTGAGCAGAGCACACATGCCCTCCCGCATGATTTCATGATCGTCCGCCATGAAGACTCGGATATTCATGATTCTCTTCAGTCTACCCTTCTTTATCAATCTTACAGAGTTTCTGTCAATAGATACCGCACTGTAATCCGAAAAGACAGTAAAATCAACCCTGTTTTTGATTATTCTATATTACTGTTCCATAGAAGAGTCTTTTTCTTTTACTCCGGTCTTGCCCCTATTTTCAATTTTTTTCTAAAATACCCATGAGAAATGAGATTTTACATTATAACCGTCTTTGTTGGTAAAAAACCACATTTTTCCACACAAATATAAAAAATGAAGTATTGTATTATATGACATTGTGGGATGAAATGTAAAGCTATCCGTATTTCTATGGATTATTCTGCTTGTTTTCTGTCTTTCAGGATGCTGCCGTTACTTTCCATCCTTGTTCGACAAAACGATTTCTCGCCTCGGCAATGAGACCGAGCATTCGGTCTGCCTGTGTTCGGATTTCAATATCGGGATGTGTAACCCGGCCGTTCCATTTTTGATACTCATCATTGAGGCGGCGCCGAATCTCCTCCGAAGGCATTGTCTCATTAATACCCAATAGAAATCGGATGTCCTCAATGCGATGGGTGTTAATGGGGAGGGATTTCTGTGCTAAAGCGCGAAATTTGTCCTTGTCGATCCTGAGCAATTCAGCCACAAGAGTTAATTGATCGGTTTGTTCGCGATCAATATTACCCTCAGCGGCCACAACACGCAACACCAGTCGGATGGCGTTATAGCGGTCCACGATGGAAGCATTTTCAGCGATGCTGCGGCATGCCGCTTCGGCATCGAAGTCATCCTGCATGGCCTTTTGGATCGCCTTCTCCAATACGGCAAGACGTGGATTTTGATTGTCTTGGTTTTCGGATGTTTTATCCTTGGCCTCGATCCACTCACGGATGACTGCCAAGCCCTTTTCGGAAGCTCCTTCTTCCTCCATGGCCGCGGCAACCGCCAAATGGATGATCATACCCTCCACCTTCTGAAACGATTCGCGGAGATCGATATAGCCGGCCTCCCGGTTATCGTACGGAAAGGTTGTCGCCGTACACAGCAACTCCTTCCCATTGGACCGATTCAGGAGAGATATTACAAACTTGAGCTGCCTTTGTCCCGTTCGTGGAAATTTCAGGACAGAACAAGGAATGGATCCGATCGTCACCCAATTGGCCAGAATCGACACCTTTCGTGGCACTTTTCCATTATGAGCAACCAGGCAGAAGGCGGGCGAATCTTCCATCTGCCATTGAGGCAGGATCGATAACACCGGATGCGCGTTATTTTGCCCTTCGGTTATGTCAAAAGCAACCGCCTGAACATCCGTATCGCAGTTGTTATGCGGAACGCGGAGCTGGCCCCGCATCTTTATCACAAATCCCGGCACGCGCGAACCATTAAAATCGATCTGAGAACGGTCTATCTTACACATAAAACGCTCTCGATCCAATGGTCCGGACGTGCTCCGTCGACGGGGAATCAGCATCCCGCTCCCGGTCAAGCGCAGGTACACCAGCCAGATCACAGCCAATACGACTACAACGCCTACTTCAAGCATATCTATCCAGCAACAGACTTCTATTCAACTTTAAAGCTCTCCATTTCCGCCGCCTTATGAGCCACGTTGTCTTCGCTCATTTCGCCGTTTTCGCCAATGCAGAAATTCACCTCCAGTACGCGCCCCGACTCCTCATCCTGAAATGTGCAATGCATCCGCTGGTTGAGGTCATAACTGTAGGTCACCTTGATGGGACGATTGGCAGGCCGGTCGGGAGGCAATTCGAATATTTCCGTTGCGATTTTGTTGACATAATCGGGATCGGTGTCTTCTCCCTGTGTGATCGTCACCTGAAGTTCGGTCTGGCCGTCCACCATTGTAAAGAACCGCTGGGTTGATTCACAGGGCAAAGGCGTATTCTTTTTCAGAATGATCGAATTCTGCACTACATATTGTCCGGTCTCCTGGTCACGGGGTGCACAGATCGTGCCGTAACTATGGTTACAAACATCTTTAAGCTTGACATCGCGCAATCCGCCGGCGATTCCACTGTCGATTTCAGAAGGATCCTCGCGCATTTTGGTCAATCCGGCATGAATAGCGGCTCCCAAAGCCACGCATTCATCGACATTGACAGCCACTTCAGGTGCTTTTCCGAATTTTTCTTCCAGACGAGTTCGAATGGTAGGAATCCGTGTACTTCCTCCCACCAAAAGGACTTTATTGATATCGGAAGGATTACATTTGGCTTCCTGTAACGTCACTTCCACCAGCATATCGGCTCGTGTAATCAGGGGTGCTATCGCTTCTTCGAATTGCTCTCGTGTGATTTCAAATCGCATACTGCCGGCTTCGCCATAGAGCATTTTCTTCGCCGAAGGACGACGGGATAATGTCTTTTTAAGATCTTCGGCCTCATCTTCATACTTGGCCCGAGCCTCATCGTCCACCAGCAATTCCGCGTTAAATTTTTCTCGATAGGCCTGCTGGAACAATTCCAGAATTCTCTGGTCAAAATCGATTCCTCCCAGGGCATGATCTCCTTGAGAACAAACGATATTGATATCTTTATTCTGGACATCCAGGATTGTCACATCAAAGGTTCCGCCACCCAGGTCATAGACAAGAACGCGACCGGTGACTTCGCATGTCGTCGCATAATACAGCGCTGCGGCTACAGGCTCATTGACAATCCCGATTACATTGAGACCGGCCAAGCGGCCGGCATCCATGGTCGCCTTACGACGCACTTCGTCAAAATGAGCGGGAACGGAGATCACGACATCGTTGATGTCTCCTTCATCTCGACTGCAGTCCTGTTTTAGTTTCTTAAGAATCAGACTGGAAATCTCCTCAGGAGTCCAGTCCTTCCCGTCGATGCTTTTCTTGTACTTGCGGTCGCCCATATGTCGTTTGATCCACCGGACCGATCGCTCAGGATTGAGCTGTCGCGAATTGATCGCTTCGATGCCGACACGAATCACATTGGTATCCTCTTCATCAAAGAAGACAGCCGAGGGCGTAATTCGCTCTCCTTCCGCATTGGGTACAATCTGAGGCTTGCCGATGCTATTCAGGATAGCCAGAGCCGAAAAGGTCGTTCCCAAGTCAATACCTGCTATTACACTCATTTTTCTGTCCTTTTCTGTCCTTCGGTCAGATCATTCGTACAACTTGACCTGCGCACAACGCACAACGCGATGTTCATCCTCACTTACAATGTATTTATAACCCGGCCGTACGATCTGAGCGATTTTGCCTTTCAGCTTCGCATCTTTGGTTTTGATCCGCGTACGTACGGCTTCGACATTTTTTTCATTCCCTTTGTAATCACTTTCCAGTTCAGGCTCAAACTGTTCGACGCCGCTGGATTCAAGTGCAAAAACCAATTCATCCCGAACATCCTCAAAACAATCCGTTTCCAGTCCTTGCTCCTGAAATTTCTCAATCCGCCCCTCCAGGTTATCAACACATCGAATCACGCGCATACAGAAACGCTTGATGATGTTCCAGTCGTATCCTTCCTGAAGCTGACGAACCCGGTCCTGCTGCTGGGCGGCAAATTCACGGATTGCCGACATTTCATGCGTCAGTTCAGTCAAATGATCGACTTCTCCCACCGGATCGGTGGACATCAGAGTCGTAACATCCTCGAATCCCGCTCTGGGCTCGAAGTGTTCGGCCATTTCCTCCGTCGAGACCGTCACGGGTTTGGATACTTTCGAGGCAGTAGAAGGCGTTTTCGGCTCCGGTTGATCTTTGAGCCGAGCCGCTTCAAAGTAACCGATTTGTTTTTCCCGCTTTGGCGAGTTTCGTAAAGGCCCGGACGAAGAGTGTTCTCGAAATGTTTTTTCCACAAATGATTCCGGCCCGTCTTTCACTGCCCTTATGCTTCGATCTTGAAGATTCGTTTCTGCTCGATTTTTTTTGCCCCGTTCTTTCACGGAATGATCCGAGGAAGAATCATGATGAGCAATTTTGCCCACAATGACACGCGACAGATACCCCAATGTTAAAAGGAGTCCCGCCGCTAGGCAGATGGTAGCGCTGATCGCTATATTATCCCGTATTTCAAGCTTTTTTCGGTAATCAGCAACTTCTTTCCGCCATAGACTTCCATAGAGCATATCCGCCAAAGGATGAGGCTCTTTAATGCCACGGGCCAGGTCTACAAGATTGGCCTTCAGACGGGCCGGCTGCTCGCGAATGAGCTGCTCTTTCGTTTTTTCACCGCCGTACTTGCCCTGCCCCCAGGGATTTTCATGTTTTTCTTCTTCTGAAAGTTGAGACCATTGCTCATAAGAGACAAGATATTCGTCCCGGCTTTCACTGAAACGTTCCTGATAAGGAGTGAGGGCCAATTTCTCTTTATACTTGTCGGTGACGACATACCCCAATCCCGTCATGCCAATGACAACCAGCAGCAATGCCCAGATGATCCAGAGTTTGCTCATGGTCTCCTTAGGATTTTGGTTATCCAATCCGGTTTACACTTCGTCCGTTAAAGCTTACCTAACGCTGGTATATCGGTCAAACCCGGTAGACGGGTCACTGGCAAGTGGCTAAAACCTTCTCTTTTCGTTCCAAGAGCAAGCTTTCCGCCATGGTATACTGTATTTTAAAAAGGATGCAGGATGAAAGTTCGGATGGAATACTCTTATCGGTCCCGGATGAAGCCTTGCCCTATGAAAATAATCCGTTGAAATGAAACGTCCCATAACGCGATGTTTTAAAACCTGACAACTTGTCGAAGGTTACAAAAAACGGGCGGCTTGCCCATCGATAATCCAAGTAATCCGATCCAGAATCGGCCAGAGCGTATGGACAGGATATTTAATCTCGTCCGGCTCACTTTGTATAACGTTGCGGAGAATCGCCGCCTTTTCCGGACCGGAAATTAAAATCATCAAATGTTGCGCTGCAGTTAATACAGGAGCTGTCAGTGTAATCCGGCTGAAGTCTCCTTCCATTAGATAAACCGGTGCAACTAGATCATCAGTATCAATCAGAGCGTATGTATTGGGATACAAAGAGCCGATATGCCCATCAGGACACATTCCCAATACAATTAGGTCGAATCGGGGAACCTGGCCCGGTTTAAGACGGAAAATCCGACGAATCGTTTCTTCATAATCAACAGCCGCTTGTTCCAATGATTCACATTCCCCATTGATTCGATGTACATTAGCTGCCGGAATTCGAACTTTAGAAAGGAATGTATCTGCCGCCAGTCCATAATTACTGTCTTTTGCATCCGGAGGAACGCATCGTTCATCCACCCAAAAAACTTCGATTTGATTCCATGGAATTTTCTTCGTAAGCTCGCTATCGCTAAGTAACTCAAAAAAACGTTGCGGAGTATGCCCACCGGAAAGTGCAACATAAAAACGCCCTCTATCACAAACCGCTTTTATGGCTTCTTTTGTAAATATCGTAAGGGCTTTATGGGCAAGGTCTTCGGGCGTGGACACTTGGTCAATATTCGGACTGGTCTGATCCGTTGTTTCCATACGTCACCTCCCTATGATCAATAGATGCGCGCTCCATCTTGATCCCGGTCGGCCATAAAAGATCATTTTTGAGACTTTCCCCACACATTGATCTGTAAGCCGGTTGCAAACCGGGTTGTCGCGCCATCAAATCCTGACTTGTAATATTATAAAATACGAAAAAGAAAGTGTTTTGTCACGAAAAAAGTCCCTGGAAAAATGGAAACGGATCGTTTTCACAGCCTCTTGCAACGTGATCAAATTGTCCTGTACAAGGGAGATCCTATCAGAAGAAAAACCCTAAATCCCTTGTTCTTAATCACACTGGCATGCCATCCATCGTAATCAGGTATGAAGAACTTACTTTCCTATGCTTTCAATGGGAAAGGATGTCTGCCTCCAAACCGGAAGTCTATCCTAACGATTCCCCGTTTACGGAGTTTCTATGTTCCGACAGCCTATCTTTTCGTATCAGGCATTGTGGATTGTGAATGCATAATTGCAGGGCACGGGCAGTTCCGATCCTCTTGGCCAGGATACGATATGCCTGCCGCATGCGCGGCCGGCGATCCTGTATGTCATGGGCATCGGAGGCGATGACGGTAGCATAGCCTTTCTCAACGAACTGCCATGCGGGGGATTTCATACGGCCAAACCACCCAGCGCCAGTTAATAAGCTCGAAGCACTGATCTGAAATCCGACACCCAGCTTTGTCCACCGATCCAGCACAGCCCAGTTTTTTTTCAAGTAGCCCCACCGTTCCGGATGCGCCAATATGCATCGAATACCATGGTCATTCAGTTTTTCCAATATCGTCGTGATATCCATATATAGCGAAGAAGGTATTTCCAGCAAAAGGAACTGTCCCTGATTCAACGTCGGCAATTGCCCACGTTTCAACAGATCAAAGATTTGATCGTTCAGTGTCACTTCCGCACCCGGTAAAAGATTTAGCGTTACTCCCTCGGTCTGCAATCTTACTCGCAACTGATCGACGACGTGAAGGACAATCTGTATATCCGTGGCATCCGAAAACGAGTTGAACATGTGTGGTGTGGCTACGACTGTTTCAATACCATCCTCGACCAGGGCTCTGCACAATGCTATGGCCTGCTCCATATCTTCCGGACCATCATCAAGATCCGGTAAACAATGGCAATGAATGTCTATAAATCCCTGCATTAGACAAATGAATCGACATCCTGTTATCGTACTTTACAATTCTATCAGGAAACTGTCATTTCTGCTCTGATGGGACCGGCAAGGCCAAACGAAATTTAATCGTCCTGTTCCTCAATGGCCTTTGGGGCCTTACACTTCCTGCCCCAATGCAGAATCAACAAGATAAATATTCCCAGAACGGAACCCACAAGTCCAGCCCCAAAGACGATTTTTTACCGGACCGGAGAAAACATGCACACTGCCGACCGAATACGCCACTGTAATACGGGCAGACCGCCGGCCACTTTAATTTCCTCAATCCGCCTCCCCACTTCATTATACATTGACCATTTCCAGATTTTTATAGACAATAAGACAATACATCGAAAAAACCTCGAAATGATATAGGTCCATACTTACATAGTTGAACGCAAGCTGTAAGGATCGCGATAGAAGGAATCAGGTAACGTTAAGGGTAAATCAGACAGGCGACAAAGAACCTCTTCCTCTGCTGCTTTGAGCAATGCATCTAACGCTGGGAGGAGTTTCTGCTCTGTTTCATTTATTGCTTGAGTCATGGCTATACCAGTTCTGATCTCTTCCAGCTCTCCAATTGTCTTTTCCAGGGAAGAACGATCCATCCGATCTCCCTGTAGACTGGTACGAATATCCCACATATGTTGAGCCAAAGAAATCAGCTTCTGGTTTATCACAGTACACCTCTCCGTCCAGCAGACATATGTTAAGACGTGATTTGTAAGGAACTTATTGCAGATAATTCCATCGCCATCAAATATCGTATTTTCCAGATTTCCTTCTTCCCTATTAACAATCTTACAATATGCTTCTTATATTCTTCATAATCTCTTGTAATACTACTTTAAATGGACTACAAGAGGACTTTTTTTAGAAAGGACTGTCTGTTTCTTGCTATCATTTTGATCTCCTTGCCAACAAAATAAGGGATCAGAGATATCTGGAACACACAGGTGCTTTGTTAAATATCCCATAAAACAGCAAAAAGAGGCAGCTTGGGGGGTTGACATGACAGGGCCGGAAATATAAAATAGGACATATGGATAATTTTGTTATTTTTACTATCGGGGGATAAGGTGATGAAAAGACAAATCATTATGAGCGCTGTAATTCTGCTTGCTCTTTCCTACACAGTGCAGGCGTATGTCGTCGGTAATTACAGCTTTGAGGATCCCGGCGATGGAAAGCACAATAATTGGGAAGAGGTTCCCTTCTGGTCCAGTGATCGAGTTGCTTCCGATTCGGGTGTGGAGTCCGATTGGCCCGGTTCGACGGAGGGAGTATATGCAGGTTACCTGATGTCCGGAGATCCTTCAGTTTGGCAGTTGACCGATATCGTCATTGAGGCAGGCAAGGTATACACTCTTCTGGTCGATGCCCGCGATAACTGGTCTGCCACCATGCCTGCCAAACTGGAAATGATGCTGTATTATGATAATGTCGGGACAAGAACCCCTGTGGCATTAGCCATAGTAGACCTTTTAGGCGGCACAGAAGGACCATGGGAAACATATGATCTTTCATTTGTCGCGGATGATGTACCTGCATCGATTGGAAATCAGATCGGTATCGAATTAATCAATGTTTCATCGGCTTCCTCTTGGATCGGTATTGACAATATTCAACTGATTCCAGAACCGATGACCCTCACACTGCTTGGTCTCGGAGGTTTATTCCTTCGCAGACGACGGTAAATTCTCATTAAAATGGTATTTAATAGGCCTCACCAAGAAAAGGTGGGGTCTTTTTTTGGGTACCTTCATTGGTATCTGCAATCAGAGATTTTTCCCGGCCATTTGGCTTTTATTCTGACTTCCGATTCATCATGCCGGACTTGATCCGGCATCTAGACATTCCAAAGTTGAACGATTGTGACCATTTTCATCTGGTGGTTCTTTCAAGAAGAATTTCAGCCCGAATCGATAGCACCAAAATGCCGGCGGTATGGAGCCGAAAATAATCAGGGCTTCAAGCCATTGATTGGCCGGGACATGTTCATAATCTGGATTCTTTGGCAGTAATTGAGTCACGCTTGAAATTGCATTCCAAAAGGATAATGCTAAGAAAAAGAAATACAGCTTTGTTGCCTTTCTGTGAGCGTTGTAATCAATGACTTCAGAAACAGAAAACCATTTTAATAAACAGCGTTTTACGGATAGGTAAAACAGGCCGCCAAGGATAATTAACGGGAAATTTTGAAGTAATCCCCAAACGATATCATCCTCTACATGAGTGGATTCTTTTAGTATTGAAAACAGGTTTAATGCCATGATTGCAAAAATAAATGACAAACATACTGACAACTTATGAATCCCATTAGAAGAAATTCCAGGCCATAAACGGCCGGCTGTATGTAAAAAATATAGTCCGACTAGGGTACAGGGTATGGGAAAGATAAAGAGAAATACGACATCGGAAAAGTTCTCAAAGCGGTGTTTGGTAATAATAGGAACCCAGACCGAGAAAACCGCAAAGATTCCCACAACGCCTATTAACAATGCCAATCCTTTTGAGAAAACAGATTTCTTCAAACAATCATCAGGATGATTTGATATTTCAGTCATCATTTTCTGTAATCTGAGATTTCAAGTTTAACCGGTTCAAAACATGAAATTCTCCTAACTGTCTTGATTATTCTACCAAAAAACCCGTTGTAAGTTCAAGAATATTCAGTCTCATTGCATCGTATTGTATAAAGTCTATCTCCGCTTGCCAGTCACAACACAAACCATAACTCCCCAGACTAAGCAGGAGGATCATCAGTTCGGATGTAATCTCCTGCTCCTCGGGGTTCATAAACCGTGAATGTCAATTGCCCTGCGAGAGGAAGATGCAGGATGAGCCCAGTAACATGTCTCATGTGCGATTAGCAGAAGGCAGAAAAATACCGCCTGTTTGATAAGACCAGAAAATGATGGCATTATTATGAGCAAAATCCGGACATCTTTAATCATGAAAAATATGCGATTCAAAAGAAGTGTGTTCTCATTCTAATTTGAAATCGTCAGGCTTATTCAGTATTTTCCCGGTATTCGAGTTTCAGCCTCATGCAGAAATCTCTTTATCGGGATTGAGTTCATGACAGAATCCATTCTTTTCTTTGCAAGTTCTTGTCTTAAAAAAACTTATTGAATGATATGCAATACATTTCCAGTCACATTTTCCATTCGGTTGTTTAAAATGATTCGAGGAAAGACATTCAATTTTATACTATTCATTAGACTTCCTGATCAGTAACATTAACTTCCACAATAGGTAAATTGCCCTATGTACAAAATGTGGATGACTTGCTAACATCCCTTCCAATTTTATTCAGGAGTGTATTCTGTTTAGAGGCGAGGGGTATGTAGGACAATGGAGTTAGAATGCTTCTCATTTCTTTTTTCCTTCCAAATGCGGGCGAGATGTAAAAACATTTTTATCCACAGGGAAATACGTCAAATTAGGTTTTCAATTTTCTGACAGGTTTCAGCAAAGGTGACACTGAAATAGCTTTCGTAAGTTGAGGTTTGACAAACTGATATCGGGATAACCCGTTATTTCACAGCGTTTAAATCTGGGCATGAGGCCCGGAGGATGAAGTAAAGCAAGGGAGTGGGGGTCATCTCAAAGGACATAATGCTACCCTAGGAAAGGGAAGAACAGGGAAGGTCTGTCTTTAAAACAAGTTTAGAAAACGATTAACGCAAAGTTCATTTAGCAAGGGGAGAAAATTAATGAACGGCGGTAAGAATATCCTGTCTTGGAAAAAGCGGGAGAGCATTTCGAATTGTATCATCTTCTTGTCTACGATTTCTCTGGGATTCTTTTCGGGTTGTGACAATGTTGCCCAGCCGACCGAGGAACAAATCCAACGCTTTGAAACAGCCGGTTCATTTCATGCATCACCCTCTCTAGACCGGGTAGAGAGGGCCAAACTCCAAACCGGTCCCTATCGTGTCGTCCCTGGAGACGTACTTGAATTCGTCATGCCTTCGGTTTTGCAAACGCTTGCCTCGCCGGTTGTTCGGCCGGCAGCAACGCAGAGGGAGCAAGACAAGTCAATGGTTTGCCGAGTTGGATTACGGGGAACGATCACATTGCCGGCGATTGGAGAGGTTGAGGTTCAGGGAAAAACCCTTACCGAAATCGAAGAACTGGTGATCAAAGCATATCATGCGCATACGATAGAGCGTCCTCCTATCTTTATTCGGATACTCGAGTACCAGATGCAAAAAGTCTACATAGCGGGGATTGTGAAAGTCCCCGGTGTCCATGATTTAAAAAACGATGAGATGACCCTGGTCTCTTTATTGACCAAGGCGGGAGGAATCGGCGAGTTCACTGCTACCGAAAACATTCGAACCGGCGGTGCCGCTCATATCCGGATTGTCCGTGCCGAAGACCATCCAGTTGAAGCTGGCCAAGACGATTCCAACGCCGAAATCATTGTCCCTGTCATTGGGAGTGAGATCCCACTATATGATATTGCGCTTCAGGATGGGGACACGGTACTTGTCGAAGAAGCGCCACGACCTTTATTTTCGGTGGTTGGGCTGGTTCAGAAGCCGGGTAACTACGATTACCCTCCAGCCGCCGAATTTAATCTCATGCAGGCCATCGCTTATGCCGGTGGTTTGAATATGCTGGCAGAACCCTACTATGCCACCATCTATCGCATGGATGAAGACGGCAGGATTGTTCACCTTCCGTTCCGTATGGTTGATAATGAACAATTTACCGATGCAGTTAACACACCGATTCTGCCCGGAGATCTTATCGCGATCGAACATACTCCCAGAACCCGGTCGAACCTGTTCTTCAACAGTGTCTTTCGGTTTGGTTTCGGCAGTTATTACAACTTGAATGATTAAAAGCAAGTGTTTTGAGAATGTGTAATGCCTTAATGACAGGGTAATAAAATGATCAGTGTAGATTCCAATTCAGGCCAACCGGAACGTCTTACTGGCAATGCACCCTTGGAACCGATGACAAGCTTTACGGAAGGTTTGTTCGCAATCGTTTGGCGACGCCGATGGACGGTTCTTGTAACAACCGTAGTTATTCTGGTAGCCGGTTTTTTCTACCTACAGCGTGCGACTCCGTTGTATGAAAGCACCTCCAGAGTGTATGTAGAGCAGATCGGACCTCAAGTCTTTGAAAAAGACAATACAGGGGTAATCACCCGCTGGAGTAATTATCTGTATACACAGGCGGAGCTTTTGGCCTCCACGTCTATTTTATCGAATGCCTTGAAACGAATGGATGCCTCCAGTTTGCGTACGTTTCAGGATGCCAGCAATCCCATCGCGGCTCTTCGTCAAGGTCTGGACATTAATGTGGGTAAAAATGACGAGATCATCAATGTTTCGTTTAAAACCCCGTATCCGGAAGAGTCGGCTCATATCGTGAACAAGGTTGTCGATGCCTATATCGCGTTTAATGAAGAACGCAACCGTGATACCTCCGGTGAAATCGTGCAGATCCTTCGGGAAGAAAAGACCAAACGGGATCAGGAACTTGTCCAGAAACTCAAAGTTATGATGCAATTCAAGCAGGACAACGAAGGCCTGGCCTTCGGAACAGATCAGGACAACAATGTCATTGTGCGAAGGCTGGAACGCTTGTCCGCCGCTTTGACCGAAGCGCAGTTGTACACGGTGGAGTGTAAGTCTTTTTATGAAGTGGCCGACCAGATGAAAGAGGATCCGGCCGGATTAAAGCAGTTGGTGGAGGCCCAGAGATCTAAGGGGGTGTATATTTCTACCTCGAATGAGGCTTCATCCGTTCTACAGGAACTCCGAGAAATGCAACGCCAAAAGCATGATTACCTGCGACAGTATAAATCCGACAGCCCGGCCCTGACCGTTTTGAATCAGGAGATTGATTGGCTTAAAGAAGAAATCGCCCGTCTCGATAAGGAATTTGCCCAGAGTCAATTGGCTGTAGCCCAACAGCAGTACCAGGCTTCCCTGGAACGAGAAAAGGAGTTAATGGAGTATTTCGAACAGCAGCGTCAGGAGGCGGTTCTTCTCAACAATCAACTGACAGAGTTTGCTATTCTTCAATCCGATTACGAGCAGACCAAAAAACTTTGTGATTTGCTGGATGACCGTATCAAGAGGCTGGATGTGGCCAAAGATGTCGGCACGTTAAATATCAGTATTATCGAAACCGCCGAACCGGCCGTCAATCCTGCAGAGCCTCAGAAAGCCCGAGTTCTGGGACTGGCCTTGTTCATTGGACTGGCTTCGGGGGTAGGGGTGGCTTTGGGAAAGGATATGAAAGACCAGCGACTTCATTCCATCGAGGAAATCACCGGCTTGCTCAAACTGCCCGTACTGGGAACCCTGCCAGCGATGACCTCTCCCAAACAAACGGTCTCCATTCGGGGACAGAAGGTGCATGTCAGCCCCGATTCACGAGAAGCGGAAGCGTTCCGAACGTTACGCACGGCGATTTGTTTTGGCGCTCCGAAAGAAGAAGCAAGGGTGATTCTGGTCACCTCGCCCGCACCGGGAGAGGGCAAAACAACGGTGGCAAGCAATCTTGGCATCGCTCTGGGCCAGACCGGCCAGAAGGTACTGATCATGGATGCGGATTTCCGCCGACCGAGTCAGGATAAGGTCTTCAACCTAGACCGGAAGGAAAAGGGATTGAGTTCCGTCCTGGCAGGAGAGTTGGAACTGGAAGAGGCTATCGAACATACCGGCTTGAATAACCTGGATGTCCTTATATGCGGTCCATCCGTTCCCAATCCGGCCGAGATACTGGATAGTCGGAGATTTCGAGCGATTGTTGACGAACTATCAAAACAATATGATCGACTCATCATTGATTCTCCCCCTGTTATCGCGGTTACCGATGCCTTGATCCTGGCCGCACAAAGTGATGTTACCCTGCTTGTAGTGCGAGCAGAAAGTTCGACTCGAAAAATCAGCATGCAAGCCCGCGAAAGCCTAAATACAGTTAATGCCCGGATACTAGGCGTGGTGGTGAACGATGTGTCAACCAATGGCAGCAGCTACGGATATTATACCCAATACAGCTACTACTATCGAACGGACGAAAAGGGAATGCGGAAAAAAAATAGAAAAAAAATGAGAAGTTCCATTCCGATTGCGGATCTGCCTGAACAGAGAACTAAAGGCAAGAAAAGCAGAGAGGATGAGATTGTCAGACAATAAAGGACAGTAAAATCAGACGCTGTTTTCTTGATTACAATGGAAGAATGTCGAAGGAAATCCGGAGCGAGGTAGAGGTAAATGAGTTCGCATCGTAATTCATTGATTGACAGCCCCCACTCGCCTGAGTGGTTTGATCGGGTGATTGAAGTTTTGTTGATCACACTACTCACTTTCAGCCCATTGGCATTCGGTGTAGTCCATGCCTGGAGCAGGGAGATTTTTATTGGCCTGGCGACTGCCATTACTCTGGCCTTTCTATGTAAGCTTCTACTCTACAAGAATACTCCTTTTATCTGGTCATGGGCCTTTCTCCCGGTCGCTGTGATTATTTTTATAGCACTTTTCCAACTTGTTTCTCTACCGACATCCGTAGTCGAAGTCCTTTCACCCAATACGGCTTCCCTGAAAACCGAGTTATTGAGCGATCTTCCCGATGCCGATTCTGTACTTTCCACTATGACCCTAAGCTTTTACCCCCATGCCACGATGCATAATCTTCGATTGGTTTTAGCGATCGCAGCGGTTTTTATCGTCGTAATCAATGTGTACCGCCAATCAGAACAGATCAAGCGGCTACTGGGCGCCATTGCCTGCATTGGTGGAGGTATCGCCATCTTGGCCTTGGTTCAGGTCATCATGGGAAATGGGAAAATTTACTGGTTTGTTCCGACTTATGACAACGCCCACTCCGGGCCTTTTATCAATCACAGCCATTTCGGACAGTTCATGAACCTCTCGATGGGATCCGCTATCGCCTTGCTTCTGATCAAACTACAGGAGGTCTTTCACAAACGGGAGGTCACGCCGGAAAAGGTATTTGAGTATTTTGGCTCCCCTTCTTCCAGGACGATAAAACTTCTTGTCCTTATGGTTATTCTGGGAGCAGCCAGCGTCTTTGTATCCCTGACGAGGGGAGGGATGGTAAGCATGCTTATTGCCGCCGCCTTTACTGTGCTCATCCTTAGTACACAAAGATCACTGCAGGGACGGGGCTGGATACTTGTATTGGTGGCGCTTGGGGCCTTCATCTGTGTGTTATATATCGGCTTTGATGCCGTTTATGACCGATTATCAACATTGCGGGAACTGAATGAACAAACCGGCCGCTGGCAGATGATCAAAGATACCGCTTGGGCCTGGACAAAATTTCCCATCTTAGGCACAGGACTCGGCACTCACGAAGTGGTGTATCCCATGTTCGACCGATTGACAATCCCCTCCCTAGCAACTCATGCAGAGAACGAATATGCCCAGGCCATAGAAGAAATGGGGATCGTCGGACTGACGGCACTGGGTTTGCTGGGATTCATTGTTTTGAAAAAATATACGGTTTGCATCCGCTCCCATCAGATGCTGAGCCAGTCCATCGCTTACGGGCTGGGATTCGGATTGATTGCCATACTGATCCACAGTCTCAGCGATTTTGGGCAGCATTTACCGGCAAACGCTCTGTTGACAACACTATTTTGTGGTTTGTTGATTTCTCTTTCTTCGTCTCCCACAGTTCCCTTTTCATCGTCAGAACTTCGTTACGAAACATTCGGCCATCGACTCGGCATCATTTTACTAGTATTGCTGGCCGCCGTGGGAGGATGGAACGTCTTAGAAACGAACGCGGAACGTCTGGCAGAGAGACATTGGAACCAGGTCCAGGCCATAGAGAAATCGCTTGCCGTTAACGATTGGCAGGGGAATGATCGCGAATACATTGATTTGATTTGCAATGCTGCTGCGGCAGTGGCTTTAGAGTCAACAAATGCACATTATCTGTATTGGCTGAATGTGTATCGGTGGCGTTCTACGGAAAGGTATCTGAATCAAGAACAACCCACCATGGCATCCGACCAAACCAGAGAGATCATCCGGAAGCTGATCGAACAATTTCACGAGGTAAAGCGATTATGTCCGACATTTGGGCCAGCGTATTGCGTCTTAGGGCAATTGCAGCAATTTGAACAGTTCACATTGAATTCCGATCAGGAAACTGTTTTTGGGACAGATATCGGCTCAGCCAATATTCAGAAGGGGTATCTACTGGCGCCAGGCAATCCTACGGTTTGTCTTGTTGCGGGTCTCCAGGATGCCTCCGTGGCATGGCATCAGAACAGGGTAGATTCTGATCCCAATGCTATCGTCATCATACCTGACAGCCCAATACTAACGTCAGCCCAGGAAAAATTCTCTCGTGCCCTAAAGTTATCCCGTCAAAATGAGCTTTTTCGAGATATCGCACAAGTTTATGTTGAAAAACTTTGTCGACCTGATCTGGCTCTTGACCTGGCTCAGGGTGATGCAAGAAAGCTTGCTTATGTTGGCAACCTTATGGCTTCCGCTTCACTCCTGTCAAAAGTGTCAATTTCCACTCTGAATGATGAAAAGATAAAGTCGGTCAATGCGACAGAAGTGATCGCGATGGCGGAAACCAAGACCTTTGAGCAGTTGAAAGAGATTTGTGAGAACGACAAGGCCCCGGCCTCCGCACATGCCTCCTTAGCGCGTCTGTACGAAAAGTCAGGCGATCTAGAGGCAGCGGTACAGAATTACCGTCGAGCTGTCATGTTGGAGTACGACAAGGTCACCTGGCATTATTCCCTGGCCCGGCTCCTGGCGGATTTAGGGAGGATTGATGAGGCTGTCGAAGAGGCTCGGGTATGTCTTCGGATTCGACCGGACTACAACACTGCCAAACAACTGATCGAGGAGCTTTCGACTCGTATGTCAGCAGTCGAACAATGAATAACGTAAAAAGCAGATAAAACATTTTCACAAAGGCTAACAAGCTTTGGAAAACGGATTGTCAGTAACCGATGGGGACGGAGTGCGCAACGATTTGATGATCCAATGGATTTGTGAAACAGAGAATTAACTTGACAATCTGATTCCCCAAACACTCCTTATGAAAACTTACTTGTGTGTTTATCTCGGTACCTTTCTTTTAGCGGTTGTTCTGACTCCGGCCGTAATCTGGCTGGCTCGCCGTATCAACGCGGTGGATCGGCCCGGTGTGCGTACGATCCATCAACGGCCCATTCCCCGAATTGGAGGCATCGCGATCTTCTTTTCGACCTTAGTGATGATTGTTGCTGTGGTTTTTCTGGACAACGCTGTGGGCATCGCATTTCGGCAAGTACGTTTACAACTGGTGACTTTGCTTGGTTGCGCTGCATTTATTTTTGGAATCGGATTAATCGACGACTGGAGGGGTTTACCTGCTCGAATCAAGTTTGTAGGGGAACTGTTGGCGGCAGGAATTTTATGCGCTGTGGGTGTTCGGATTACGGAAGTCAGACTCACCGAGGCTTTTATCCTGAACCTGGGATGGGGAGGATACCTGCTGACACTTCTCTGGATCACGGGAATCACCAATGCCGTCAATATGAGCGATGGCTTGGATGGCTTGGCAGCAGGTATTTCGACAATTGCCTGTGGTGTGATTGCTACCCTGTCCATCCACAATGGTGACAGCGTGATGGCGGTCTTCATGTTGGCCTTGGTGGGCAGCCTGAGTGGTTTTTTGGTCTTTAATTTTAATCCCGCCAAGGTCTTTCTGGGCGACTGTGGAAGCTTGTTTATCGGCTTTACGATTGCTGCCTCCAGTGTTATGTGTATGACTAAGTCAACGGCATTCGTGGGTCTCGCCCTCCCGGCCCTAGCGCTGGGCATCCCCATTTTTGACACTCTGTTTTCGATGTTGCGTCGTTTCCTCGAGCGCCGTTCCATGTTTGCACCGGATAAGAGCCATTTCCACCACTATCTTCTGCGATTGGGATTACATCAAAAATATGCGGTTGTGGCCATCTACCTGGCGACATTAATCTTCACGGGCCTGGGCCTGTTTATGATGGTTAATAATAACAGCAATTCCCTGGTGGTGTTTGGGTGTGTGCTGGTTTTGATTTTGATCCTGTTTCGTCTGGTTGGTGTGGTTCAACTTAGAGATACGATAACCCGCCTTAAAGAGAAATATTCCCAGGCCCAGGGCCGACGGGAAAACAGAAAGACATTTGAAGACCTGCAATTGAGATTTCAGCAGGTTAAAAATCAGGAACAGTGGTTTACTGCTGTATGTCAAGCGGCAGAGCGTATGGATTTTGCATGGATTTCTCTGAAAACAACTGAAAATAGTAAGGTGCTTGATGAAGAAATCTGGCGAGCCGCCTCGAATCCTGAGAATAAGACACGTATCGTGACAATGATAATCCCCTTTGACAACGGGAAATCAGGTCTTTCCCGTCAATTGGAAATTGCCATCTTCGTCAACGGCTCGCTGGAAACCGCCGGCCAACGGGCCACCCTTTTCACCCGCTTGCTGGACGAACATGAACTCTTCACCCCACTACCTTTGATATATCAGGAACATTCACAGACTACAAGGTATTGATGTTAGATACAAAAGATCTCTCTTATCTTCGGAACTCAACCGGATTTATTGAAAGTTCAAGACGATACGTCAACGGTATTCTGTACCGTCTCAATAACTCATATTCACTTCTCTATGTTCTCCGCGTTCTCTATAGTTGATCGATTGTTCACACTCTCATTTTTCTCCAATTGAATAATCCAATACTCAGTTCCGGCATGCTTTTCCAATCGGGCCATCTCAGCCGTGACCTGGCCCGAAAATCCGTTCGCGGGGGCATGACCACCATAGGCTCCCAAGGTGTACAGTTCGTCCTGCGCATCGCCGGCACGGCGGTTCTCGCCCGGCTGCTCACCCCCGCTGACTACGGCCTGATCGGCATGGTCATGGTGGTCGTCAACTTCGCTACGATGTTCAAGGATGCCGGATTGTCGATGGCCACCGTCCAGAAGAAAGATATCACCCATGAGCAGATAAGTACTCTTTTCTGGCTCAATATCCTGATCAGTGTAGTTCTTTGTCTTTGCGTCCTGGCCTGCTCGCCCCTGGTCGCCTGGTTCTATGGTAAGCCCGAACTGACCACCGTCACGGTGGCGCTTTCTTTCTCGTTCATCCTCAGCGGCCTGACGATTCAGCACGAGGCCCTCCAGCGACGCCATATGCGCTTTGGCACGCTAGCCGGCATTCGGATCGCCTCACAGGTCATCACCATGATCGTGACGATCGGCCTGGCCTTATTTGGCTGGCGTTATTGGGCACTGGTCGGCGGCACACTGGCCCACGCATTTGCCGGTTCGCTGCTCACCTTCCTTTTTTGCCCTTGGGTACCAGGCCGGATGCAAAAAGGAACCGGCGTGCGAGAGATGCTCAAGTTCGGCGGGTACCTGACCGGCTTTAACTCCATCAATTACTTTGCCCGCAACGCCGACAATGTCCTGATCGGTAAGTTCATCGGCGCCGAGGCATTGGGGTTTTATTCCAGGGCTTATACTCTCTTTATGATGCCGATCAGCCAAATCCGGGGGCCGATAAATCAAGTTGCCTTGCCGGTTCTTAGTTCACTGCGCAATGAACCAGAACGTTATGTCAAGTATTACCAATATATCCTCGATATCATGGCAACCTTGACATTTCCCATGATGGTATATTGCGCGATCGAGGCGGATTTTCTAATTCGCCTTTTGCTCGGCCCCCAGTGGCTGGGCGCGGTACCCGTATTTCGCATCCTAGCGACCGTGGGACTAATCCAATCGATTGCTACAACTTGGGGATTTGTGGTTATAAGCTGCGGTTATGTAAAACGGTATTTTTTCTGGGGCACAATTAACGCCATTATATGTGTATTGTCCTTTATTTTAGGAATCCCTTATGGAATCAACGGGGTTGCAGGATTCTATGCCATCGCGAATTATATTATGCTTTTCCCCACCTTGTGGATATGTTTTTCCGGTACACCGGTTTCCGTATCTCTTTTTTGCAAAACCATCCTCGCTCCATTTTGCGTAAGTATTCTAGCGACGGGATGTATTATGCTTTCAAAATATTTCTGCGAAAGTGATACATTGGGGGTTCATGGGCTACATCTAATTATTTTTGGAATATCTTATGTCATCGTCTCATGGGTTCGGCCATCGTGTCGCGATACTTTTAAAATCTTTCTGAGAGAATTTCCCATCACCTTTGCAACTAAAACCCAGACTGGCTAAATATTGAAATGTTTACCGCCGCTGAAATTCCCTTTTTCTTCGATAATCGTTTCAATGTCTGACATTGCGAATCAAAGGCTGCAAGATGACTCAAGATAAAAAAACAGAACTTGACAACGAGAGGGTATTTACTTCCAAAAGAGAAACAATCTATTCCCGCCATCGTCGGAAGAATTTATATTGCACAGATGAAAGGGCTCCGTTCTATGATCTAGCAAAAAAGTACTTGCCGATAAATCAGGACGCTATTATCGTGGACATAGGTGCAGGTGACGGAAGTTTTGCTGAGTATCTAAATCTCAATGAAGCATACCGTAACTTATATCTAATTGACAGTAACCAGAAAAGCGTAGACCTTCTTAAAAAATTATTTAGGAATGTTATCTGTACAAGGATTCCGAATGATTTGCCATTTGCGAACTCGACGGTAGACTTAATCCATTGCAGCCATTTAATTGAACACCTTACTCCTGAACAGGTATATTTGTTTTTAGAGGAGATTGACAGCCTCTTGAAACCTGGCGGGATACTCTTACTAAGTTGTCCCCTGCTTGATACAACGCATTCCTTCTATAATGATATCAGCCACGTAAAACCTTACAACCCTACTGTGGTTGAAAAATACCTCTGCTCCGGAATGCAGACCCAAACCTTTCGCGCAATTTCTAATAAGTATTTAGTTCGCGAAATTGTTTTTCGTTACCACAAGCTACCGGTAGGTGATCATTGGGGTAGTCCTATATTCGTTATCGATTTTTTTCTTCGAGGTATCTCGAAATTGCTTTCCCTGTTGAGAATCTTTCATTACGAACGGAATGGATACTCGATAGTACTTGAGAAATATTAGCCATATATACACACGGAATGTGAAATATCATTTTATAAAAATAGCCATCTGCATAGACCAATCTTCTGTGGGCGGGGTCGGCACCTCAACCTACATTCTTGCTTGCGGCATGAAACAGGCAGGCCATCAAGCGGACATTCTCGCCACGGACGGACGGCGCGGTCCCGATTACGACCGGGCTCGTCGTGATGGCTGGCCCGTCGAGGCGATTTGTGCCGGAGAACGATGGTTGCGCCGACGGCTGGAGATCACGCTGGACCGCTTGTCCATGTATGATGTCGTGATTAACAATCACAGCACCGAAACAAGGCTCGTCCTACCGGCATTGCCCGCCCACATAATTAGACTTTCCGTGATTCGGTCCACTAATGATCCAGTCATTTCCGAAGGAAAGGCGCATAGCCCCTACTTGGATGCATTGGTGGGCATTTCTCCCGAAGTACACCGGCTTTTGCAACTGGCCAAGGTCACATGCCGGACGGAAATGATCGCCAACGCCGTCATGGTGCCGCCCTCTGTCGCTCCGGTGCTGCAAAATCCTCTGGGGCTGGCCTATCTGGGGCGATTGACCGATGTTGATAAGAATATTATGATTTTGCCCGAAATAGCGCGGGCCTGCAAGAAACGGGGAATTAAATTTACCCTTGATGTGGCGGGGGACGGGCGGGATCGACAAACGCTGGAGGAAAAAATCAGGGTGCTGGAAGTATCTGACTGCGTTCGCCTGCATGGCGCAATATCACGCGATGCTGTCGGCGATTTCCTGAACAAGCGGCAGTTTGGTCTTTTCCCCTCAAATTATGAGGGGTTTGGTTTGACGTTGGTCGAAGCCATGGCCTCGGGGTGTGTTCCCATCGCCAGCGATATTCCATCCTACCGCTGGATTCTGGGCGATGACGCAGATACTCTCCTTGCGACGGTCAAAGATGCCCAAGCCTACGCCGACCGCATTGTCGCTTTAGCCGCCGATTCCAAATGCTACCGCCAAATCCAGGAGCGTCTGCAAAGACGGCAGAAACAGAAATTTTCACCAGAAGCCACTGTGAATGGTTATCTCCGCTTGATTGAAGAATTGCGTAAAACCCATGACCCAAGCCGATTTTTGCCCGTGTCGCTGGGAAAACTGCAACTCTCCGCTTATCACCAGCGCCGTTGCTCGCGTGCATGGTGGCTTTTACAGAAAGTCAAGGGTAGATTTTCAACGTCAGTACACTATGAAGGCTAGTATTTTGTATTGCATGAGTAAAGTTTATTCTTAACATTTTCTCCGAATAGGTTAATAGTATTTACAGGGTCTTTTAGTCAACTTTATAACAATATGAGAAGTTCCTTTCCATGAAAGTACTCTGGTTGACAAATATGCTTATGCCCGCTCATGCGCACGCTGTGGGGCTGGTTCCTTCCCCACGCGGTGGGTGGATGCCGTCATTAGCGGAAGCCCTTGTAGAAGATGGACAAGTTGAACTAGGAGTAGCAACGAATATATTCGATAGGCGGGAGGAAAATATGATGATTAAGGGGATGCGATATTACACCATCCCTTGCTCAAAAAGTTCAATTCGCGGTGGCCACATGCCGGTTTCTTTGATCCAAGCTTATCAAAACGCCGTGAAGGATTTTTCTCCAGATGTCATACACATTCACGGGACGGAAAATTTCCAGGGATTACTGACAGCACGCGGCCATATCAACTGCCCGACCGTTATTTCCATCCAAGGCATACTCGATGTTGTCCGCCGATATTATTGGGGTGGCATGTCGCTTTTTGAGATTTTGACAACTAGGACTTTGCGTGATTGGGTTCGTATGGATGGATTGATCGAACAACAATTACGCGTGACCAAACGGGCCGTATTTGAGCGTGAGGTGTTTGCCCGAAATTCGGCTTTTATTGGTCGAACGATTTGGGATCAGGCACACACTCGACGGTTGAATCCAAATGCGAGGTATTATCACTGTGATGAGATGATCCGGCGGCCTTTTTTCAATGGACAATGGAATATCGGAAAAATCAAGCGACATTCGATTTTTGCGTCAAGCGCTTCATATCCTCTCAAAGGATTTCATGTGCTTATCAAGGCCGTGGCCCTGCTGCACAAAGAATTCCCGGACATTACCCTTCGGTCACCCCTCGCGAATCTGTATCCTAAGCTTTCGGGAGTAAAACGGTTCTGGAAATATTGCCGTGTAGGCGGATATGCCCGTTATTTGAATGGCCTTATCCGGGCCGAACGCTTAGAAAACAATATCGTCCCCTTACCAATTCTCGATGCACAGGGTATGACAAATGAATTAGTAAAGGCACATGTTTTTGTTTTACCGTCGCTGATTGAAAACAGTCCCAATTCATTGGCGGAAGCCATGCTGGTCAGCACGCCGTCGGTGGCTTCCTTTGTGGGTGGGGTGCCTAGCATGGTTCGCGATGGTGAAACCGGGCTGTTCTTCCCTCCAGGCGATGAAGCAATCCTTGCCGAACAGATTCGCCGTGTTTTTCTCGATGATCAACTGGCACTGGAGCTATCGAGCAAGGCGCATGATGTTGCGCGAAGGCGGTACTGTAGAAAGAAGATTGTCACTGATATGATTGACATTTATAATACGGTTGCCTTACTATAATCTGCGGCCGCAACTTGCCAATATCTGCATAAGGAAATGTGTCCATGAAATATTTCAAGATAATGGCTCATCGACTGTTTCAAATTGCGGGGTATGACTTCCTTCAATACAACTCAAAAAACTTCGTTTCTCTCAGACGAGCGAAAATATTCGATTTCCAAGGTATCGATCTGTTATTGGACATTGGCGCCAATGAAGGAACCTACCCTCCAACTTTGCGCAAAATGGGTTATCGTGGACGTATTATTTCTTTCGAACCTTTGCCTCAGTCGTTTCATGCGTTGCAACAGCGCGCGGCTGGCGATCCGCTCTGGACCTGTGTGAACATGGCGATTGGCGATTGCGATGGCACGATTGAAATCAATGTGTCGCGTCACAAGACAAGCAGTTCTATCCTTCCGATGACAAAGGCACATATCCAAGCAGAGCCGGCCAGCGACATTGTTGGTAAAGAGAAGGTGGAGGTCGCAAGGTTAGACTCTCTTTTATCGAAATTCAATGGATCTAATAGCTTGTATCTTAAGATCGATGTTCAAGGCTATGAAATACATGTCCTTCAAGGCGCTGCCGAAACATTGAAACGAACCAATGTTATAGAAGTGGAATTATCACTGATTCCGCTTTATCAAGGTGGATTGCTTATGGATGAAATGCTCGATTGCCTTGCTCAGATGGGCTTCAGATTAGTTTCTTTGGAACCAGTATTTTTCGACCCCAAAACAGGATACATGTTACAAGCCGATGGAATCTTCATTAAACAATGACCGCGTTTTGCTGCCGTGGCAATCTCCGACAAGTTTCCTTCGAATGCGATTTGGAACTTCAACGATCTTGAACGTGGTGGTGCTCAAAGGCTGCACGATAGGCAGGGGAACGGTTGTAGCGGCTAATAGCGTAGTCGCCGGCTCGTTACCTGCCGGAGTATTGACTGGAGGAATGCCTGCGCGCGTCATCCGGGAGCTAAATCATGGTCGATAGCCGGTTGCGAAATGTTTTATATTTCAAGAAAGCGGAAACCGCTTCTTCTTGGAAAGACTTGGGCCTAGTTATTCTCGCACTTGTCTATTCGGGGAATCCGGCGCCGGGACGTATGTTTCCAGTGGAACCGCAATTGGTACTCCTGACGCTGTTTTTCGGTTTTTTGCTTATCCGGCGGACTAGGCATATCTTCTCTTTAGATTTTATTATTGTCGCGAGTATTTTTGCGACTATTCTTCTGATACAATGCATTGGTTTCTCCTTCTACCCCTTTGTAACTATGGCCGGTTTTTTTGTTCGGTTGTTTATTGGATACGCCCTGATTCGCCTGGTGCACAATCTCCCGCTCGCTTTCGTTCGTGCTATGGTTGGACTGGCCTTGCTTAGCTGTGCGTTTTATATCCCCTATCTTCTCTTATCGGCAGCGGGAATCAGCGTGGAGGGCATAATCTCCCGCGTGGCGGAATTATTGGGCACAGCCAGTATAACTAGACGCCCTTTGTTCCTGCATACTTTCTTCGGGGATTTTTCTCCTCGCAATTTTGGCATGTTCTGGGAACCGGGCGCGTTTCAGGGATATCTGATCCTTGCACTCATCTTTCTAGCCTTTATCAAAAATGACATGTCTCAAAAGCAGTATGTTTACTCCTTGTTGATCCTCTGCGCCGCCGTACTCTCGACTCTTTCTACCACAGGATACATTGCGCTGATCCTGATTCCCTTTCTGCACTACGACTGGCGGGCGCAACAAGAAAAACAAACGGTCTTCCGAATTCTTGTTGGGGTATATCTTGTTCTCCCGCTACTAATTGGCGGCGGCTTCTATGCTTACAAGACACTTCCATTCCTCGAAGAGAAGATCAACAAACAATTGGATGTACTCGATCGACGTGAGGGAAGCTGGCATCGCGGACGCATTGGTTCAATTGTTTTTGACTGGGAATACATCCAAAAACGGCCACTGACTGGATGGGGACTTCATTCAAACACGCGTTATTCCCTGCATCCCGGCATGGAAAGTTCCGAAGGAATGGGCAACGGCATGTCGGACTTTACAGCCAAATTCGGCATTATTGGCTTCTTGACATGGTTTATCGCCGTCTATCTCGGCTTTTGGCGGCTTTCCGGGGGCAATCGGCTTGCCGCCATGTTGATCTGCGGTATTCTCTTGTTGGAACTCCAAGGCGAGTGTTTCCTGGGCTTTCCTATATTTATTGGCCTTGCATTTCTGAGTTCTTCCGCCGCGCCGTCAGTCTCACGCGGAATAGTGATCGTCCAGTCCCGCCCGAAACCATTACGGTTTGTTATTGACAAACCTTTTTACGAGTCTTGAACATGCACAGTCCCATTCAAACATCATCCATCAAACGCATCGCCGTTCTCATCACTTGTCATAACCGGCGGGAGAAGAGTTTGGCGTGTTTGCGGGCGCTCTTTGATCAGAGTTTACCCGATTGCGTGGGGATTCAAGTGTATCTGGTGGACGACGGTTGCACCGACGGTACGGGGGACGCCGTACGCAAGCAATTCCCCGGCGTGCGCGTTCTGCAGGGAGATGGCAATCTCTATTGGTGCGGGGGTATGCGCTTTGCATGGACAGAAGCGATGAAGGAGGATTATGACGCTTACCTATGGCTGAATGATGATACGATTCTGTTGTCTGGTGCGTTTGAGACGATGCTGGCCACAGCATGTGAAGTCCGCGCAAGCGAGGGCCATGACGGGATTATCGTTGGCTCTTGCCGCGATCCGAAAACCGGAAAGCATACCTATGGCGGACGGATTAAACGCAACCGACGCTCCAGACTTCCGGATCAACCACGGTTACCGGGAGATAGGGTTTTGCCTTGTGATACTATGAATGGCAATCTGGTTCTTGTTCCGCGAGAGGTTGTCACTAGATTAGGCAATCTCAGCCCAGAGTTCATCCATACGAGGGGGGATGTCGATTATGGACTGCGCGCCAGAGCAAAGGGAATTTCTATCTGGATGGCACCCAATTATATTGGTGAGTGTTCTGCTAACCCAGCGGCTGGTTGGACTCTGCCAAGCATGCGTCTATTGGATCGTATACGAATTATGAACAGTCCTAAAGGGCTTCCGCCCAAGGAATGGCTCATTTTCACAAAGCGTCACACAGGTTTTTTGTGGCCATTGTATTGGCTAAAGATATATGTTCGTGTTTTGTTTCCATGGCTCTGGTAATACTGGGTAAGCCAAATACAAATAGTGGCACGGCACGATTTATTGGTGAAGGAAAGAAGTAAAACAACTCTATATTCTTACAGTATAAACAAGTTAAAATCGAACTTTCAAATGGTTGTTTCGGGTGAGTTATATTGTATGACGACCAAATTTCGTGTCGCTACTATATAAGAATATTTTCCTTATTATCGTTTTCCTGTATACAAAACCCTTGCTTCCACCCATGTATTGACTTTCCGTTGATATACGACACTGCGTTAAGCAATGGGCAGAAAGTCAGAAAAAACGCAGGACCAGAAAAAAGATGTATACTGGACTTAACATCATTAATGCAGATGATTTCGGTAAGAGTTCATCCGTGAACATAGCAGTCCTTCATTGCTTCACAAATCATTGGATTTCGTCTGCTACAATCATGGCAAACATGCCAGGATTTGAGGAAGCCTGCCAAATTGCTCACGAACATAAACTTACAGACTATATTGGCATTCATGTTGTTTTGAGCGAGGGCAAGCCACTTACTGATGCTATAAAACGTGAGATACGATTCTGTAATTCAGACGGTTTCTTCAGACCGAGGCCGAAAAATCAGAAGTTCTTTTCTCTAAACAAGAGAGAGAAAAGTGCGGTAACCAGCGAAATCGTGGCCCAGATTGAGAAATGTCGCAGGGCAGGACTACCGCTTAGCCATCTCGACTCTCATCACCACTTTCATGAAGAATGGGGTATTATGGAGGCAATTCTTCCCCTTGTTCGGCAGTTTCAAATTCCTAACGTTCGCATAATGAGAAACATAAGCGATTCATGCAGTATTCATAGGAAGTTATACGCCGCTTTCTTCAATGCGAGATTAAGACGGCGGAAGCTGGGCCGAACAAAATTGTTCGGGTCAATATATGACTACCTTGTCTACTCGCAACGAGTGCGTTCTACAACGAGAAAGAACAGTTGTGAGATAATGATACACCCTATGCTAAACAATAATGGTAGAATCGTTGATGGGAAGGCAGGAACATCTCTGGAATATTTACTGGAACTCGCCCTTAAGGCTGATCTGTTTACGTAGCGCTTTACAGTCGCAGAACGCAGAAATCTCACAACGATTTACGGCAGAGGGTAATTAATTGAGTGCTAAACCTATACATATTGGCATGTTTGGACGATATTTCCCGCATTATAGGTTGGGCGTGCTGAACAAACTGAATAGCATAAAGGATATTGATTTGTCTGTACATACTTCTTCCGATCCCATCGAGGGATTCTCTCTTATTAAGCCATCTGAAGCCAATTTCTCTCTATTAAATACGACGGTGTGGTTTCTTTCGATCGTCAGTATATGCGGAACCTTATTCAATATAGTATCCAATAGAATTAGCCCCTCTATTTTTTAGAAAACTACTATTCGTATGCTGTTGCCTTTATTCTGGTCACATAAAAAAACTCCCCAATCCTTTCAACTAAAGAGATATTAAAAATGAACGGGAAACGGGTTCTATTGTTACATGCAGGAATAGTTCAGCACTATCGCGTCCCGATTTACAATTATTTTGCTAAGCGGTTTGAAGAGGATAACATCTCTTTTTTGATCGCTTGTGAATCGATCCAGAGCGATCATTTGTCGCTCTGCAATGTCACTTCTCACAAGATAAATATGAATTTATGGAGTTGGCTGGCAGTCGTTCGAAAGGTTCGGCCTGAAGTCGTCATTCTTTTCACGGGTATTCACAATTATTTCGTCTTTCCGTTTATATTGGCTATGCAGTTTTTAAATATCAAAGTCATCTATTGGGGTCACGGAATAAATCTGACTCACAAGAATTCATGGCGTCCCGTGTATTGTCTTTTGCATCGATTCTGTCATGCCATCATTCTCTATGGTGATCATCTCAGGCAAAACATTGCCAAGAGGTATTGGAGAAAAATATTTATTGCCAACAATACACTATGCCTCGTTCAATCACCCCCACTGCTATCTCATAAGGTACGTTCTATGATTTTAGCAAAGTATAACATCAAGACCGAAAAAAATATTGTATTTACTGGAAGAATGCAAGTTCGTAAGCGCATCCCTGATTTATTGAATGCTGTAAGTATTATGGACAATCAGAAAGTGGGCGTTATTTTAATTGGTCCCGATATTGAAAACGTATTACCTGAAAGACTTCCTTGCGGAGTTATGCATATCCCTAAGCTTTATGGCAATGAACTGCTTGAACTCATGAGCGCATGTGATATATACTGTTGTCCGGGATGTGTGGGCCTTAACATAGTAGATGCTATGGCATGTAGCCTTCCATTTGTGACAGAAAACCTGGAGAACCATGGGCCTGAGATCATGTATCTGAAGAACGGCGAAAATGGTATTCGTGTTCCGGCTGGGAAGGTAGATCTATTGGCGGATACTCTTACGACATTGCTGAACGATAATTCACGTCGTTCTCAGATGGCTAAGTGCGCCATTTTTACTTATAAGAAAGAAGCATCTATTGAACGGATGTTCAATGGTTTTCTTGAAGCTGTCCAATACGTATTATCGTTCAATGGGCAGTAGATTGGTTAAATCCCGGCCAAGACTCTCATAAGAGCTAACCAGTCTCGTCAAGCACAGGGTGCCAAATTCGCAAGTCAACTGTGATGCAATTGTTTGAAAAGGGAATTCGCATTAGTTTGGGATGTTTTGTGCCCATATATACCTTGAATTAAATAGTGTTTTCGTTTATAGATAAACTGGGTGAGTAGAAGGCGAAGAACAAATACGAGTTTTTGTTCGAGGTGTTCTATGCCTTTTACCTCCTTATAGAGAAGGAAAGTCAAATTTTGTTCTGGAAGCGATGGACTTTATTATCGAAAGTATGGATCCACATATTTTTTGCTAAATATATTGCAAAGTTGATTAACTCACCCAAATTATGCTGGCGAATGGGTGAATACAATCACCGATATGCAATAGAAAAATTTGCTGCATTGAAGGTGTTAACACGGCTTGAATCAATCTATATCAGTATCGTGGAAGATAAACGGTTGAATCATGACTCCTGACCTCAACACCGTTATCCGACAGCTAGACAAGTATATAACTGACGAAAAATACTGCGGGAATGAGCCATATGATGGATTGAACACTCGCTTTGGATTGCTTAAAAAAACAAAAGCAGTTCGTCTTCTGACAACACATCTTAATAAAATGTCACCTATTAATGCCCGACCACTTCTTGCCATTCAAAAATATCAACATACGAAAACGCTAGCATTATTGCTTACAGCATATTGCAACCTCTATGAACTTACTAGGAAGTCAGAGTATGAAGAAAAATACATTGAATGTCGTGACTTCCTTTTACAAAAAGAACTTCCCGGAGGGGGTCTCGGCGGGAGTTACGATTATCAAATGCGAAACTGGCTGGCTAGCAGAAACGGCCTTTCAACATTGGGTACAATGCTAGCAATCAAAGGTTTAATTCGAGGCCATGTTTGCTTTGGTTTTGATAGCGATCTAACAAAGGCCAAAGAATTTACCCATGTCATTGTGGAAAAACATGTTGTTCCTAGAGATAACGGTATTCATATTATTTATGCTTCAGGACAACCAAGATCGATCCTTAATGTTTATTCCATGACAGCAGGTGCGTTAAGTCTTGTCTACTCGATCACGAAAGATAAGAAATTGTATGATCTTGCTACAAATATTCTTAGAGAGTTGATAAGTCATCAATTCAATAATGGCGCATGGCCTTACATGGCAGGTTCACCGTATGAGAGAACGCAAATTGATTTTCACCAGGGTTTTGTTCTTGAAGGGTTATGTGATTATCAATCAGCCACAAATGGAGTGAATACACTTTTTGCAACTGCTATGGATAAAGGCTTCGACTTCTACAGACAGTATCTATTTACCAAGGATGGTTGCTCGCGATTCAGGCTCTCGCGAAAATATCCGGTGGATATTCATAATCAAGCTGAAGGAATTTTGGCCTTTTCACAATACGCAATGTTCAGTCGGAATGCTTTATGGATTGCAGAAAGAATAGCAGAGTGGACGAACAGAAACATGTATGATGAGAACAAAGGTATATACTATTATCAGAAATGGCCTCTATTCACAAATCGAATAGCTTATATGGCATGGGGGCAAGCAAATATGTTACTAGCATTATCTACCTTTGCTTTGCAAAAAAAAGACATAATATCAAAAAGGCAACCAGAATATATTCACAGCAGGTAAGCTATCTCTAAGTGATCAAATACAGTTGCGAGAATTATGCATTACGAAGAACTATCTGTACTTTATGATAAAGCATATCACAAGGTAAATCATTCTAGACATCTGAACGATATTCGCTTCTATCATTTTCTTTCGTATATCGCCAATAGAAAGTACTGGAGATACTTGAGCGGTTGCAATTCAGTATTAGAAGTTGGTTGTGGAATTGGGCAGAATATCTCTGGACATCCAGAAGCTACTGGTATTGATATATCTCGGTTTGCAGTTGATGAATGCATAAAGCGTGGGATAGATGCAAGACTCGCTGCTGTCGAAGAAGTGGAAAGATTCGAGCAAACATATGACGGTATCATATGTTCACATGTATTAGAACATCTCGAAAATCCATATAATGTGCTTAGAATATTTCATGACTTACTCAATTCTGACGGAAAACTTGTTATATCAATTCCTCTCGTTGTAACGAAAAGCAGAAAAAGGGATCAGCATTTATATTGCTGGAATGTGATGGAAATTCGAAATCTTTTGGAGAGAGCGGGCTTCAAGGTTGTTAAACATGAGCTATGGACACCGAGGATGAAGATGTACACATGCTACCTTCCACATAGGATTGGATATCATATAAGTTGGGTGATAGGACGAATATTACATTATATGAGGTGGAAACCGGGTGGAAACGACCTGACTGTGTATGCTATCATTGATAGTACAAAATAACTTGAACATGATTCACAATATAGATATTTTATTACATCTGTATATTTAAGTGGTGATTTACTATCTATCATTGTTATGGAGAAACATTTAGTGAATCATCCACAACGGATACTATTCTTGTATTCGCAACTGATTCCACTACATATGTCAGACAGAACCATCTATGCTGGTGGAGCACAGAAACGCACCTGCCAAATGGCTGAGCATTTTGCCTCTCATGGTTGGTATGTGTATTTTGCTTCCGATGATGAGCCTGAATCACGGATTGTAAGAAGGTTGGTTTCATCGGGTGTTGTATTCAATCGAATCCCCTTTCGAATTAGTAAGTTCATGGCCGCCTTTTGTATAGCTCAATTATCTTACTATATCCGTAAGTATGAAATTAGCATATTACATGCCAATGATCGATGGACGGCGGCACTTGGCTACCTGGCAGCGCAATTGACAAAATGCAAGACTATCTATACCGCAAGAAATGTTTTTTCGGACAAGAGATTCACACGATTTCTTTATGGCGAGAATATCATTGCTGTCTCTGACGCAGTGAAGGAAAATTTATACGATGATTTCCATATCCATCAGTCAAGAATCACCGTGATTCATAATGGTACAGACATTAAACACTCTACTGAAGAAGAGCGAAGACGCGTTATGGACGATTTGCATCTTTCTGATGAAAACCGTATTATATCAGTAATAGGACGCCTCACACAACAAAAAGGGTTGGACTTTCTCCTAATGGGACTGAAGTCAGTGATTGAATTATATCCTAGAATTCGGGTCCTTTTTGTTGGTGACGGGGAAAAGCGTGAGCATCTAAAAGGGATTGTAAAGAAAAACAAAATGCAGGACAATGTTGTTTTTTGTGGCAATGTTGAGGCAGTTGCGCCTTATATTGATATAAGCGAATTTACTGTTATGTCTTCGTTATGGGAAGGACTCCCAGGCGGAGCGATCGAATCAATGATGCTTACAAAACCAGTTATTGCGACGTCAGTCGGAGGTCTTCCCGAAGTTGTTTTACATGGCAAGAATGGATTATTGGTACCTCCATGTAATCCCTGTGCTCTTAGCGATGCTATCAAATACCTGCTTGCATCCCCTCATAGAACTAGGGAGATGGGTGAGTGTGGACATCGGACCGCAAATGAGAAGTTTTCCCTTACACATATGATGAGCAAATATGAGAAATATTACTTAGAATTGCTGCAGTAATCGCACAACATAAATATCAAGTCTCAATACGGTACGTTTCGATCTAAACATACATTGGTCACAGGCGTGGGTTTTCCGAGCCTTAGCAACATATATTATGACACACCAAGTAGAGTTTCATGATAACGAAGACTAGGGAATTGCTTCGCGCACCAGCTATTCTGGCAAGGCGTTGGTTTCTCGTACAGGTATACGGTATGGATATTGCCCGAACTGCGCGAATTTCCTGGGGAACGAAACTTGATAAAACACATCCCCGAGGAGTTCACATTGGCGATGAATCTTATTGCGCATCCGGATGCCTGATCCTCACCCATGATTATGTGAAGGGACTGCATGTCGATACATTTATTGGTAAGCGTTGTTTCATCGGTGCGAATGCCATCATCATGCCCGGAGTCACCATCGGGGATTGTACGGTCGTTGGGGCGGGTGCAGTAGTGACTAAGTCTGTTCCACCCGCATGTATAGTTGTTGGTAATCCCGCAAAGGTGATTCGTTCGGGTATCCAGACAATACGCTTTGGACAAATCGTCCATAACACCCATTAATCGTTCACTGATGGGTGATCCGGAGTCCTCATAAGAGGAGAGAGTTGTTAACTTTACGAAAGCCACTTCTTGGTACTACATTTCGAACTTGTATTGATCTCAAGCATGGTCATTTCATGCATTAATGGAGTATCTGTATAGCAGAAGGGAGGGCATAGGATGATACAAAGTACAGAATTACGACGGATCGATTTATTTGGTGTTCCTGTTACAGCCTTGGAATCCTATCGGTATGCAGAAGATAGAATTGTCGAACGGATAAAGAGCCATATTAAAACATTTTGTGTAGCGGTCAATCCGGAAAAAATTTACCGATCACAGAGAGATAATGAATTGATGAGACTGATCAATTCGGCCGATTTCCATCTTTGTGATGGTATAGGGGCGTTGGTGGCAGCTCATTTACTCTCCAATCAGAAAATCGGACGTGTGACGGGTGTACAGTTATTTCTGAATTTGATGGCCCGGGCAGAAAAAGAAGGATTGAAGGTATTTTTGCTGGGCGCCAAACCGGAAGTAAATGAAGGGGCTTTTCTTAAACTAAAACAAAAACATCCAAGGCTGCAGATCGTTGGACGACAGGATGGATATTTCAAGGATGATTCAGAGGTAGTGCGAATAATTAATAAAAGCGGCGCTGACATGCTTTTTGTGGCTATGGGAAGTCCATGCCAGGAAAAGTGGATCAACCGGCATCGGTCCCAAATCAATGCGCCCTATTGTATGGGAGTGGGTGGAACGTTTGATGTAGTCAGCGGTTTTGTGAAATGGGCGCCAAAGATCTTTCGTGCTACGGGAACCGAATGGTTTTATCGATTATGCACGGAACCAAAGCGATTCAAACGGCAATTGGTTTTGCCCAAGTTTGCCTTAATGGTTCTTTTTGCTAAATTGACAGGCCGTAGAAGAAAAATTCAGGCTCATGTCCAATGAAGCTCATTAATATCGTCGGTGCCCGCCCCAATTTCATGAAGATGACCTACCTTAAGGATTATCTAAACCTTAACATCACACTTTAATCTAAACGTAACTGTATTATTTTTGACGACGGAAGGAGATAATTATGTTTAAAAAGTGCTTAAATGAGAAACGCCAGTTGATATTGTCTTTCGGGATGGTTTTCTCTTTTTATTGTCCGTTCGCCTATAGCCAGATCGTCAGTACATTCGACACAGGCACGGAGGGCTGGCTGATCGTGCAAATGGAACATGGTTTCCATTTTCCAATCACTGAGGCTATGGAACCTCACTGGAGCGCAAATGAAGGTCTTATCGACGGGGGGATATACACTTGCGATTATTACAAAATCACCTTATTTTCTGCTCCAACAATGTTTCTGGGCAATCAAACGGAAGCTTTTGGATCCGACCTTCATTTTGATATATGGATTTCTTATACAAGCGATGAAGAATGGCCGGCTGTGATCCTTGAAGGTGCCGCCAAGAATTTGTACTACAATATGCCCCCTACGATGGTTGGTAACTGGACACACCGCAGTATCTCATTGGTCGGTGCTGGTTGGAGGAAGTCCTGGAGAGGAGGTTTCGCCACAGATACCGATATGATGGAAGTCTTGGCCAACTTACAGGGCTTATACATAAATGCTGAGTGGAGTGACACTGGGGATCTGACATATTTGGATAATGTTGTCTTCCCCGGCATACCTCACTTCTGCGGTGATCAGGATCATCCTTATCCTGAGGTTGATCTCAGTTTTGATTGCCGAGTTGACTTATTTGACATAGCGGAATTCAGTTCTCAGTGGAGTCGGATAGATTGTTCATCCGACAACGATGATTGCGATGGCGCCGATTTCAACCTAAATGGGATAATTGATCTGGAAGATCTGTCGATGATAGCCTCTGAGTGGTTGATGTGTACCGATGTTATATGCCCATAGGATATTAATTCTATGAAGATTTCACGATGAAACTGATTAATATCGTCGGTGCCCGCCCCAATTTCATGAAGATCGCTCCGCTAATGGTGGAATATCAAAAACACGATTGGATTGAGCCGCTTTTGGTGCATACAGGACAGCACTACGACGAAAAAATGAGCCACTTGTTCTTCCGTGAACTGGGTATCCCTGAACCGGATATCAACCTGGAGGTTGGCAGTGGCAGCCATGCCGTGCAAACCGCCGAAATTATGAAGGCCTTTGAACCCGTCTGCCTGGAGCATCAACCCGATGCAGTTCTTCTGGTCGGGGATGTGAACAGCACCATTGCCTGCGGATTAGTGGCCGTCAAACTAGGTATCAAACTGATTCATGTCGAAGCGGGATTACGCAGCTTTGACCGTACTATGCCGGAGGAGATCAACCGTGTCCTTACCGACTCGATCAGTGACCTGCTCTTCTGCACAGAACAGGCAGGGGTAAACAATCTTCTTCGTGAAGGTGTGGACAGTGAAAAGATATACATGGTTGGCCATGTGATGATCGATACACTTTTAGCCCATCTTGACAGAGCTATGAAGTCTACAATTTTACATGATCTGAATTACAAAGGGTATCTTGATGGGGACGGATTTGTGCTATTGACATTGCATCGCCCCAGCAACGTGGATGATCCAAAAACATTCACCCGAATCATGGATGCCATAGAGGTAATTCAGAAAGATTTTCCAATCATATTTCCGATACATCCCCGTACACGTAAGAACCTAAAAACCTTCGGGATGGATAATCGACTCCATGCATTATCAAACCTGCATCTACTGGATCCAATCGGTTACCTGGATTTTTTGAAACTTCAGGCATCAGCCCAACTTGTCTTAACAGACTCCGGTGGCATTCAGGAAGAAACAACAGCGTTACAAGTCCCATGCATCACCCTTCGAGAGAACACAGAACGACCGGTGACGGCGGAAATCGGATCAAACCAGATCGTGGGTTCGGATCCAGAAAGAATCCTTAAAGCCTATAACAATGTAATTAGTGGTAACATACGGAAACCTCAAATCCCTCCATTATGGGATGGCAAGGCAGCCGAAAGGATTGTACAGGTTATACAAAAGGTATATTCTTTTTCAACAACTACGGCAGGTATTATAAGTTAATGATTTGTGAAATGGCTATTTATTAATGAATTCGGAAACAAGTCAGTGAGTGAAGTGATTGCAACGTCCTTACCTGCTTCGGGAACTATCCTAAAAAGAAAACGATTTTTACTGGGCTGCTTCATATTTGTTTCCATTGTGATTCTTACGCATATCCCAGCAAAATCACTGGGCAAATTACATAGACTGTTTGATGTACATCCGCTTTTGTTGCATTTTACAAGTTATGGTCTGTTGGCAACTCTTTTTTTAAGTTCTCTCGCTGCCGGCGCCAAGCTGCGCTGGTCTCTTTTCATCCTATTCGGGCTCTTGGTCATTGCTGCTCTGGATGAATTTACACAAGTTCATTTCGGCCGGAATGCCAGTATTTATGACTGGCTATCTGATGTGGCAGGAATTTCTCTGGTATTTATCTATTTCCAGGCGAGCAGATGGAATCCTAGCACGAATAAGCAGCATTCACAATTCTTATGACTGGCTTGCAAACGCGATAGGAATTACAAAAATATTCCTTTATTTTGCATAAGTTGAGTTATGTGGATTGTTTTAAATATGGCGATTATTAAACCAAGAGACTGGATAGCAAAAAGGGCGACGCTGTAGGCCTTGGAAGTTAGTGTCTAAGGCATTTTCTCCCCTGCAGCGTCATGGGAGGGGATCCCGACAGATCCTCTCCCCCCCTCTTTGCTTGTTAATACTGATATTCCATTATATGTATGTACGCTGTTTTGTCAAGCGACATGCATTTAAGGGAAGGGTGTATGATATTGCCTTGCCTCCCTTTACAAAACCGCTCTCCATTTGGAGGAGGTGAGGTCTGCAAATTACATTACAGACAAACTCGGAGAGCGGATGGCGCATCTTCCTCTATGAGCCGGTATATTGCAATCATGTGAAATACCGATTTTCACAAGTAAATTTACCCATGGCGATTCCGACAGTTTCTTCATGAAAATCCCTTTATATTTATGTCTATTGATCTAATGGGATAACAAAATTAAATGTCGAAAAAATGAAAAAAAATACTTTCTTAATTGACAAGTTCATATTTTCTGACTAACATTCCAATGGAGGCATGTGAAGTCTGCAGTATTTAAACTGAGCAGGTTCTCTTTGTTTAGTATTGAAAAAGAGAAACGATGCAAAGGTTCCCATCTTGATGATCATTCAGTTTCTTTGCAAAGAAAGGCAGTATTCTGCGAGGGAAGGCTTTTTACCATATATTTCTTTTGTAAGGCCGATCAGAGACCGGTCTGGTAGAAGGCAAAGCAACATAAAAGTGTGTTAAATATAGTAGGAGGCAGATCGATGAGAAAAATGGTGGGTGGAATCATAACAGTGCTGATCATGGCGAGTCTGTGCTCGGCCGTCTCTCCGACAGGGGAAGCCATAGTGAGAAT
>JAFGPC010000158.1 GCA_016926155.1 Sedimentisphaerales bacterium | reverse complement strand
CAATGACGGCGAACGGGTGACGTTGTCGCGTCCGGGGGACAAGGAGTGGCAGAAGGAGCGGTATTATATCCGGGTTGCTTCGGTGGAGTATGAAGACCAGGCCCCCTGGCCGGTCGAGGCCGACGGGACGGGCGCGAGCCTGCAGCATGCCCATCCGGCCGCGACCGATCCGACGTTGCTGTACGGCAACGACCCCACCAACTGGACGAGTGCCCAGCCCCAGCCGGGACAATAAGGCAAGGGGCTTCAACGGGCCATCTGAAGAAGATGTCGGAGGTTGGTTCATTCGGCGTCTGAGCCGGAAATCTGTTTGCTCAAAGGCTACGAAAACACTATAGTAATCATGTCGGTTCTGGTTTCATGGATACATAAACGAAACTTTGGAAGGATTCGTTACGCCTATGACGATTCAGTCGGCAATCGGCAACACGCCTCTGGTCGAACTCAAACGGCTCAATCCCAATCCGCGCGTGCGACTCCTGGCCAAGCTGGAAGGCAATAATCCCGGCGGCTCGATCAAGGACCGTCCGGCCCTGTATATGATCGAAAAGGCCGAGCAGTCCGGCCAGTTGACGTCGGACAAAATCATCTTGGAACCGACCAGCGGCAATACGGGTATTGCCCTGGCGATGATCGGGGCGGCCAAGGGATATCGCGTTATCCTGACGTTGCCCGAATGCGTGAGCACCGAGCGCCGGCTTGTGCTGGAGGCGTTCGGCGCCGAGGTTGTTCTAACGCCCGGATGCCAGGGGACCGACGGAGCGATCCGACTGGCGCACAAGATGGTCGATGAGCACCCGGAGAAGTATTACATGCCCAATCAGTTTGCCAATGAGAATAATCCGCTGGCGCATTACGAGACGACCGGGCCGGAGATCTTTACCCAGGCGGCGGGTCAGGTGGATATCTTTGTAGCGGGTATGGGCACGACCGGTACATTAATGGGTGTGTCGCGATACCTGCGCGAAAAGCTTACTTCGGTTCGGATTGTGGGTGTCGAACCCAATCGCGGCCATGCTATTCAGGGGCTCAAGAACATGACCGAGTCGATGGTGCCGGAGATTTATGATCGGGCCGGTCTGGATGAGGTAATCCGAATGGATGACGAGCCGGCCTTTGAGACCACACGTCGGCTTGCCTCGCAGGAGGGGATTTTTGCGGGGATCAGCTCCGGGGCGGCGGTCGCCGGAGCGATCCGGATCGCCGGCCGGCTTACCGGCGGAACCGTCGTGACCATCATCTGCGACCGGGGCGACCGCTACCTGAGCACGGCTCTGTTCCGCTCGACCTGCGCCAAATGCCCGCCGTAGACCTGTAGAATGGATTCGGTGTTGTTTCCGAACCCATGCCGTTGATTTATTTTCTACCATGAAGCCCATGAAGGTACTGAAGTTTTACTTCTTAATTTCTTTTCTTTCTATTCTTCCTGTCCTTCATGGTACAAATAGAAGTATTACAAAACAAAACTTTTCAGGCCCTCTTTTAACAATGGCACATTAAAATTGATCAGAAACCCATACTTTATCTCTGCCAGCTTCATATAAGACAGAATCTGGGCTTCATGAATGGGTTTGATCTTCTCGACGCTCTTGAGTTCAACAATGATCTCCTCTTCGATGAGGATATCAATTCGATACCCGCAATCCAACCGACAGCCCTTGTAGCGGACAGGCTGCGGTTTCTCCATCTCGAAGGAGAGGTTATTGAGTCGCAGTTCATGACACAGGCACTGCTGATAGGCCGACTCCAGAAGACCCGGTCCCAGCGTCTTATGCACTTCGATCGCACAGCCAATGACCTTATTGGACAATTCACTAAACTTACGTTTTTCGTCCATATATGGCTTCCATTGTTTTTGTTTTTTCTACCATGAAGACCATGAAGGTACTGAAGTTTTAATTCTTAATTTCTGTTCTTCGCGTTCTTTGTGTTCTTCGTGGTTCATTTTTTATCCGTTGGAAGCAACGCTTCTAATCGGACAGGACAACACGAAATCCGTAGTAGCTGTACCGGCCGTCCGGGAAGCTGCTGCCGTGGTACGCCACCCGGCAGACGTCGGCGCCGTAGAACCAGCCGCCGCCGCGAAGCACACGATATCTACCTGTTCCGGGTCCGATTGGATTGGTTTGTGAACCGGAACTGTACTTTCCATACCAGTCGTGGCACCATTCCCAGACATTGCCCGCCATGTTATACAAACCATACCCATTCGGGGCAAAACTGTCTACGGGGCAGGTATAAGGATATATCCCATCGTTCCAGGTTGGGTGATAACCATGGGTTGTACTGGTATCATAGCTGTAAGAGCTTGAACTATAGTAATTCGCTTGGCTGTGGGAGATCGTATCCCCCCAGGGGAATCGGCTTCCAGATCGTCCGCCACGTGCGGCATACTCCCATTCGGCTTCCGTGGCAAGCCGATAGCCCTTCTTGCTGAAATCACAGGTCCAAGTGGAGAGATTGTAACAGGTTGGCTTGCCCTCCTCCTGGCTTCGCCAGTTGCAGTAGGCCGCCGCCCCGTACCAGCTTACATATACGATCGGGTCATTAACCATGCTCCGGCCTCCCTTGGTGCGGACAGAAAAACTGCCCCCTGCATAGTCGATCTGGCTATAGAAACTCCAAGTATGGGTATCGCAATAGGGGTAGCTGGTCCCGGAACCGGATTTATACACTACACCGTTTGTAACGGTAATCAGACCCTGAGACTTGGCGGAATTGAGGAAATCCCGGAACTGCCCATTGGTGATCTCGTATTTGCCCATGGCAAAAGAATCCAGGATCACCGTATGAACGGGAAGTTCGTCTGAATCTCCTTCATTGAAATTATCGCCCATCTGGAACGTGCCGGCGGGAATAATGATCAAATCGGCAGGCAGGCGGTTTCCCGTCTGCCATGCTGAGGCCAACACATCCAGGTCGTCGAGGTCCACAGAGCCGGAGGTAAACAGATCGGCTCTCTCGCAAAGACTATTCGGTTCATAAGTCTGTAGCCAGCATTGGGACAGAACAGCCAGATCCGCCAGATCGACGTAGCAGTCTCTCGTAAGATCGGCCGAAGGACAGTCCGCGAAGACAGAAATTCCCCCCAGCACAGACCAGGCAATAACCCATCCTATAACCGTCTTCATGTTCCATTCCTCCGGAGGTAAGGCTGACCGTTTCCCTCTGCACAGTTCCCATGCGGCTGCCTCCCTGATGTATCAACCATTCTACCACAACGCCCATGGCAGAGGCAAGACTATTTTGCCCCAAAGTATCGACAATGGAGTCATAGCAGGTCTTTCCATCCAGTAGGATGGGTTTGGTATTGTTTTCGAATCCATACCGGTGGTCTAATCGGACAGGGAAACAGGAAAAAGGGACAGGTACAACCATTCTAGCGAGCGAACGTACCAGTCCCTCTTTTTCTCCCTTGTCATGCCCACGCTTGCGTGGGCATGGCACCCGGCGATTTTTTTATATTGGGTCTTATTTTCCCTGCCACTGGAGGATGACCAGGATAGGATCATGGTCGGAGACGACCGGCTCATCGACGATAGTCACCTCGATCACCTTCCATGGATCGTCGGGGCGCAGCAGGACGTAGTCGATTTTCGAGCGGGGGGCGACAGTATCGATCCAGCCCTTGTCAAACAGGACCTTCATCGGATCGCTATCGGGGCGGGCGTTGAAATCGCCTGCCATGAGAATGGGCATGCCTCCGGATGCGGGAAACAGTTGGCTCAGGCGTGTGGTCTGTTCAGTGCGGGTATCGTTGTTCTGGTGGCACAGGTGCGTTCCGACAAAGACAAAGTCGGGCAGGCCGTTTCCGGGCCGGATGGCGGCGGCAAGGGCGGCACGCGGTTCCTGGCCGGGGTGGTAGGGCAAGGGGTGTACGGTCACATTGTCCATGGCGAACCGCGACAGGATCGCTTCGCCGTATTGGCCGCCCTGATACGGCATCGCCTGGCCGAAGGCGTAGTTCATTTTGCATACCTTGCCCAGCCGTCGGGCCTGATCCACACCGCCGGCTCTTTGTGTGGCGTTGTCCACTTCCTGCAGGGCCACTATGTCCGGGTGCAGATCGGTGATGACTTTGGCCAGACGAGTATAGTCAAACTGACCGTCCATAGCCTCGCCGTGATGGATGTTGTAGGTCAACACCCTAAGTTGAGGAGGTTCGGCGATTGATTGAATCGATCTGTTGCAGCCGGCAAACAGGACAATGCAGATTAGAACAACGTTGCGAATGACGATACGAAAAATCTTCCGTGATTTCATATATACCTCTGTAGCTTTCTGGTTTACGGCTGCCAGAGCCATGCCTCGGCGAAGCGGACTAGGTCATCCAGGCTGACCAGATTATTGTTGTCCATATCGGCCCGCTTGCGATGTTCCATGGCGATACCCACTTTTCCGCCGGCGATACCGTCCAAATCCCCGTCAATGGCGTGTCCCGTGAGAGCGCTGACGACGGTGTCCCTGATATTAATGCGGTATCGATCATGGATCAGCGGTTCATTGAAACGGATGGTCATAATATCACTGTCGTTGCCCAAAACCGTAATGGAAAGAAACTCATCCTCTTCATTGGCCACGACGACATCGCTCGGTACAAACAGCACCGGCTCGCTCCAGAGGATCCGCAGTTGCGGTACACCGGACGGACCGGAATGCACATCATCCGAAATTACCCAGGGTTCCTTCATGATTGGCTGGGGACCTCTAGGCTCACAGGGGCCATCATACGCTACGCTTATCCCCGCCATAGCCGCATAACAGTCGTTGTCGTATGTGATACCGTCACAGCCGCATACGGGATCGTAGATGTCGGGACAGACTTCCGGTCGCGGCATGCATAAGCCCGACGGATCCTGGCAGTTCTCAAAATAACAGTAATGATCCGGATCGCAATCGCCGTTGGATGTGCAGGGAGGGAGACATTCACCTTGGTACGCAACGTTGATGCCATGTCGTGCCGCTTCACAGGCGTTGGCATACGTCTGGCCATCGCAGCCGCAGACCGGATCCCAAATCCGCGAGCACGTTACCGGGCGCAGGCGGCAAACACCTTCGGTGTCATCACAGTTTTCCTTGAAGCAGTAATGTTGCGAATCGCAGTCAGCATTGGAACTGCAGGGAACAATAATACATTCACCTTCATAGGCAATGCTCATTCCCGCCATGGCCGCTTCGCAGGCGTTGCCGTAGGTGATCTCGTCGCATCCGCAGACCGGGGCCCACACATCGGGACAGGCCAGAGGAATCGGTTCGCATTCGCCTTCGAGGTCGCTGCAATTTTCTCTGCGACAATAGTGGCTCGATCCGCAATCCAGGTTGGAGGTGCATGAAGTGGGCACACATTCGCCCCTATAATCCACACTGACGCCGACCATGGCGGCATAACATGAGTTGGAATAAGTTACGCCGTCACAGCCGCAGACCGGATCCCATATCGGCTCACATTCCTCCGGACGATAGGCGCAGAATCCTTCCGTGTCGGAGCAGTTTACAAAGTAACAGAAATAGTTCTCACCGCAATCCCGCCCGGTCGTGCATGGAATCTGGCACAGTCCTTCATAGGCGATATTCACTCCAGCCGCCGCGGCTTCACAGGCATTGGTATAGGATTGATTGTCACAGCCGCAGACGGGATCCCAGATGTCCGGGCAGGTTTTTGGACGTTCTGTGCATTCGCCCTTGCCGTCACAGTCGCCGATCTCCTTGGCACAATAATAACCTTTCGGACAATCGTCATTGGACTGACATGATTGGGATTGTGCGTTACTGATCAGCCAGGCGAGCAGGACGAACAAACAGAAGGAAAAGATACGCTTGCTTTTCATGTTACAGTATTCCTCGCTTCCAAAGGGTGCCCCCACTCACGATCTAAAGTATACCAGAAAGAGTGATTTCAATCAAGCTATTCACCCGTTTTGAGGAATAAAAAAATCTCCTTTCAAGATATTCGGGAACTCCTGGGATTGTTAGTGCATTTTAAACCCCGCAGCATTTCTATTGAACGGTGGTGAGATATTTATTTTGATGATGTAAAATCACCGACGGTTATTTGGATTTGCCTTTTCAATAATGGGTTTGATGACGCCAGTCCAGACCTTGTAACCATCGGGATTCAGATGCAGGCGGTCCTTGACAAACAGGCTGTCGTCGGGCGTGCCGTCCTTGAGTAGACAGGTGGCACAGTCGGCATAAAACAGTCGGCTGTCCTTCTTTGAAAGCTCGGCAATCATCTCATTGGCCTGTTTCATCTTCGGCCAGAGGTTCCATCGCGCGCCACTGGCTTTGATGCTGATATAGATAATACGGGTACGTGGCAGAGCCTTATGTACCCGCGAGACGAACGTACGATAGTCCTGGAAAACCTGATCGGGCTCTTTACCGGAGGCGATATCATTATCGCCGCAATAGAGAACGATCAACCGAGGACGATACTTGAGCACGATCCGTTCCGTGTAGTAAAGAACATCCGACGTCTGCGAGCCGCCAAAACCGCGATTAATCACGGGTAGATCGGGAAAGCTTTCACGGGTTTTCCATAGGCGAATGCTGGAACTGCCGACAAACAACACCGGGTTTCTCGGCCAGGCATTCTGGTCATCCCATGCCTCGAACTTCCGTATATCCTCTTCCCAGCGAAGGGCCGGATTCTCTTTTTCGGCTGGTTCCTGGGCTCCGATTCCGTTTATCATCCCGAATAGAAATGCGATCGCCAAAATCCCTGTTAGACATCGTTTCAATACCATTGCACAACCTCCGCGTTCATAAATAGCATTATAGATCATTCCATCAGCTTACCGAATTTGCTCGTGTATTGCAATTGCTTCATCGGTGATTTGTTTGTACTATAGGGAATAAGCCGTCCGGCATGTAATGGAATGGATTGCAACCTATGATGAGGAGTTGTGTCATGAAACGCATCCCGATTTTGGTTTTACTACTTTGTACCTCGTTACTCTGGGCCCAGAACCGGACGATTTTTTTCTGCGATTTTGACAAGGACAATCTCCCGGGCTCAGGCGAAGGACAGATTGAAACAGGATATAAAAACAGCCAATCACTCCTGATTGAGCGGTCCGATCCGGGCCACACAAACCGGCGATACACGATCGATCCGGTCCTGCTGAGCGATTCGACTTTGACGATGAAAGCGACCGTCAAGGCGGAAGGGATTTCCAAAAAGCCCAATCCCTGGAATGGCATCAAGGTGATGCTCATGCTGGAGACCGAAGGAGGATATCACTGGCCGCAGATTTACATCCCGGAAGGTGATTTTGACTGGCGGGACTTTACCGAGACGATTCGCCTGCCTTCGCGCATCAAACGTGTAACGTTGGTTGTGGGACTGGAAGAAGTCAGCGGCAAGGTCTGGTTCGACAATCTGGAAATTCATCGGGGCCGCCCCTCACGATCCGGAAAGCGCTACCAGTCCAAGTTTACTGGCCACAATCTGCCACGCCTTCGCGGGGTCATGCATGGGCCGACGTTTAAGGAAGAGGACATCCGGGATCTGGCCGACTGGAACGCCAACCAAATACGCTGGCAGCTCAACTGGGTGCCGATGAAGGCGGCAGAGGATTGGGCCAAAGATCTTGAGGCCTATGACAAGTGGCTTGATGGGGCATTGACTGAATGTGATAAGGCTCTGGCGGCCTGTGAGAAACACCATATCAAAGTTTTGGTCGATCTGCACTGTCCGCCGGGTGGCCGGACCGAAGGCGGGGTGTGCCGGATGTTCCAGAATAAACGCTACCAGGACAAGCTTCTGCAGGTTTGGGACAAAATTGCCACGCGATACAAAGACCGCTCGGTCGTTTATGCTTACGACTTGCTCAATGAAGCGGTTGAAGGTGCTGTCTCGCCCGATTGTCTTAATTGGCGGGACCTGGCGACCGAGGCAGCCAAAGTTATTCGTTGTATCGATCTGGATAAGCCGGTTGTTTTTGAGCCCAGTCCCTGGGGCAGCGCCGATGGATTCGATACCCTTTCCCCGCTGGAACTGGAACGTGTCATCTATAGCTTTCACATGTATCAACCCCACCAGTTCACACATCAGGGCGTTTATGAAGATAAGCAAACTCTGGCCTATCCGGGCGTAATCAACGGCGAGCCGTGGGACAAGGAGCGATTACGCCTGGCCATGGTGCCTGCGATTGAATTTCAGAAGGAATTCAATGTGCAGATCTATGTAGGCGAATTCAGCGCGATTCGCTGGGCGCCGGGCCGCAGCGCCTTTGCGTATCTGCGCGACTGCATCGAGCTGTTCGAAGAATACAAATGGGACTGGTCTTATCACGCGTTTCGCGAATGGGATGGTTGGTCCGTGGAACATACTGGTGACCGGAATGACCACCAGCCAAGCAAGGAACCGACCGAGCGGCAGCAATTATTGATGCGCTATTTTGCAAAAAACCAACGGCCCTAAATTGCATTTCTTCAGCGGCGATTCTCGTTGACTTTCGGGGTATTTTATTGGATCATGCGAAATCATTCGTATTTGGAGGGAACTTTTGGGTGAGTCGGTAGTCTAAGATCATGGTAACACAGGTGCATAAACAACTGGAGAACATTGTCGTCGATGATGCCGTTCTGGTGCGTCAGTGCCAGAGTGGAGATTCATCGGCCATGCACCGCCTGATCGTGAAGTATCAGGACCGCATCTATAATGTGATCCTGAAAATCTGCCAAAATCCGGACGATGCGGCGGAACTTACGCAGGAGACGTTTGTCAAATTCATAGAGAAGGTCGATACGTTCCGGGGCCAGAGCACGTTTTACACCTGGCTATTCCGGATTGCGGTAAATCTGACCTATAATTATTGCCGCCGGAGGGTGAAATTGCCGGTAGCCTCGATGAACGCCCTGGTCGGACCGGAACAATCGGGAGCGGCCCGCCAGCTTGGGGCGTATCTTGCCGATGAGCGGCAGCTCGATCCGGTTGTGGTCGCCCAGAACAAGGAAGTGGCCGAGATTCTGGTCCGGGCGCTGGCAAGCCTGGACGACGATCAAAGGATCGTGATCGTCCTGCGGGATATGGAAGGAATGAGCTACACCGAGATCGGCGAAGCGCTCGAATTGGAGCTGGGCACGGTCAAGAGCCGTCTCAGTCGGGCTAGAATGCATTTACGAGAGATTTTGGAAACTCTATTGCCATGAGCAGGGAAAAAACGCCCAATCTGGATGAGATGCTCAGTGCCTACCTGGACGGGCAATTATCCGACCGACCGAGCAACGAGCTCAAGCGGATGATTCGGCATGATCCGGAAATCGCCGCCCGGTTTAAGGCCCTGCAGCGGCAGCGAGACCTGCTGGGGGCGTTACCCGTGGAAAAGGCGCCGGCCACTATGGCCCAGGACATTCTGGCGAATCTGGAGCGGCGGTTCATCCTGGATGAGTATCCCAAGATCACCGGCACCTCGGCCGGCGCCCGGCAGTTGTTTACAAGACGGATCCTGGCGATAGCGGCCATGCTGCTGCCGCTGGGTGTGCTGGCGGTCGTGCTCTGGCAGATCCTGGGACCGGTCTCCATTCCAATGCCGTGGGCGGTAAATAACAAAACGACACATCCATCTCCTGTTGATCCCGCCAACGGAGGGAACGAAATACCACCCGCCAATCCGATCTATATGGCATTCAGCGGTTCACTGGAACTGTCTACCCAGGCCGCCGCGGATATGCAGAATCAACTACCCCAGGCGATCTTTCGCAACGGCCTGCGGGATACCTCGGCGCCGCCTCATATGGAAGACAACGCGATGATTTATCCGATCCGCGGAACAGCCGAACAGGTGGCTGGATTGCTGGAGGAATTGCGAGGCATTTGGGTGCGATGTGAACAGGCGACGTTGACCGTCCACGGGCCGGACGCCACACGGGCGGCGGTCGTTGAGGATGTAACGGTCGCGCAGGTCATCACGATCCTGAATCAACCGAGCGATCAACAGCGAATGTGGGCCGCCGAGCGATACGCCCGGGCCAATTTGCTGGAAAAATCCATGCTTTTGCCCGGTCCTCAATCCCGTCCGAATTCCCCTCTGGAGCCGGTGATGCCTGCTCTGGTCGGTCCTTCCAGGTACCTCCGACAACAGGGACGGGCAGACGCTGATGAGCCGAATGTGTCGCTGGTAATCACCATCCGGCGACTGTAAGAGTAATCAGTCAATTGTCACTTCTGAAATGCGTTCCTTTTCATGCCGGGCGCGCTGACAAGGCATGCCGGTCGGGGAAAATACCATGATAACCTGATAACCTTGATATTCAGAGCAAAAATGCAGATTATCAAGGTTATCAAAAAGCTTCATGATAATCTTGGTTTTTCGCCTGGTTATCAAGAATATCAAGGTTATCATGAAACCCTCTTAAGTACTTCTGGTCCCTACATGTACGATTCCCATGCTGCAGGGGACAGGATCGGAGGCGCTTCTTTACTCGGGAAGTTTTTCCGGACCTGCCGGATTCGGGGTTGACGGGTGGTCGGCGTTTTTGTATAATCAAAAACAGGTCAATTATAGGGCCTTGGGAAAGACTGTGGGTGAGAGTGATTCAGGGCGATGGTTCATACGCGATTGGTCTGGGGGGAGACAGGCCAAGCAGGATGGTTGTGGAGTTGATCTGCATTCATTTCCAGAGAACAGTCCCTTGGTACGAACACCCAGAACGAAATGTTTTATGGGAGGTAGCCAAACGATGGATGTAAGAAAAAGAGCCTTTACCCTGATTGAACTATTAGTGGTCATCGCGATTATCGGAATTCTGCTGGCAATAATGACCCCAGCCTTACGGAAAGCTAAGGAGCAGATGTGGTACCTCAAGTGCAAATCGGGACTCAAGTCTTATGGAATGGCTATGAAATTATACACGGCGGACAACGAAGATAAATATCCCGAATGTTCCTGGAGTGTGTATGATGGAAGATCATCGGGTATCCCCGTCAGTTGCCAATGGCATGACAGAAGAATCAGCCCAGATTTAAATCCTGAGTATGCCGGTCCGGTCTGGTCCTACCTGGAAACACAAGAAACCAGCATGTGTCCGACCTTCAAAAAATTTGCTATGGTATACGGTCCTGACCATCCCGGACATGATTCCAGTATTCCGATTGAGCCACAATATGCCTACAGCCAGAATGTATTCTTGGGAAGGATGAAAAGCAATGGACAACCCCTGGCGGTTCTTCGGGAATCGGAGGTGGTCGATCCGGCCAATGTACTGGTCTGGGTGGAAGAGACAATCTGGTTAGTTCCGCCAGAGAGTGTAAATCGGTGGGTATTGAACGATACCTGCTTTTTCACCCGACATCCCCAGGATAGTACAGGGCTAGGAGATCATATTGCAACATATCACTTTACTCCGGTCGAACGTAAAAATGAAGGTTTAGGGAACGCGGTTTTTGTTGATGGGCATGCGGATGTAGTGGATCCTTATAACAAGATGGAAACAACCTGGGGGGAAATCTCGGGTAACTTTCGTCTGGCCTGGCCCTTGCGGAACAAGTTTTCCGCGACAAAACCGTATACTGAGTAACCAAACATTCGGAACATTCTGACTGTTGACATCAACAAGATCGTAACAGATTTGGAAAAGCTGAACCAAAGAAAACGACGAAGTTGAAATCGGCTTCGTCGTTTTTTTGTATTAGAACGCTATTCCTTCCGGAGGAGATTCGTTGAAGAGATAATCCTTGCCAGATAGCGGTTTTGGCTTATAATCCGTTTGATTTGCGGATTTTAGAGGCGAGTATATGGCCGTATTGAATGTCAATATCGATCATGTGGCGACGATCCGTCAGGCCCGTCGGACCGATGAGCCGGATCCGGTCTGGGCCGCCGTGCAGTGCGAGCTGGCCGGGGCCAACGGGATCACGGTGCACCTGCGTCAGGACCGGAGGCATATCAGCGACCGCGATGTGGAGGTGCTCAAGCAGACCGTCGCGTCTAAGTTCAATCTGGAGATGGGTCTGGCCGAGCCTATTGTGCGGATAGCCGAGCGGATTGTGCCCGATCAGGTTACGCTCGTACCCGAACGGCGACAGGAACTGACCACGGAGGGCGGCCTGGACTGTGTCAAGCATAAACAACGACTGGCACAGGTGGTCAAACGGATGCACAAGAAAGGCATTCTAGTCAGCACGTTTATCACCCCCGATACCGAGCAGATTCTGGCCTCGGCCGAAACCGGCTGTGATGCGGTGGAACTGCATACCGGGGCATACGCCAATGCGAAAAAGGATACGGTCATGGAACAGTGTTTAAATGCGTTGGCCGACGCGCGTGATACGGGGATCAGTGCGGGATTGATTGTACATGCCGGACATGGACTGACCTATCGTAATATCGCTCCGGTAGCGAGTATTGAGGGACTGTGTGAGTTCAACATCGGTCACAGTATTGTCTCGCGGGCGGTGCTTGTCGGGATGCGGCGGGCGACCGAAGAGATGATTCGGCTGATCGAGCAATTCAGTAAAAAAGGTGTCTGACCCCTTTTCTTGGGAGAATGCAATGTTCAGTGGCAGTATGGTGGCGTTGATCACGCCGTTTCACGACGGCGAGGTGAATTATGAAACGCTGGACGAGTTGGTAGAGTTTCATATCGAAAGCGGCACCGATGCGCTTGTCCCGGTGGGAACGACGGGTGAATCGCCGACCTTGACACATGAGGAGCATAAACGTGTGATTGAATGGGTTGTGCGATCGGCCAATGGTCAGATCCCGGTCATTGCCGGGACCGGTTCCAACAGCACTGCCGAGGCAATCGAATTAACGGCGGCCGCGAAAAAGGTCGGCGCCGACGGCTCGCTGCAGGTGGCGCCGTATTACAACAAACCCACTCAGGAAGGTTTTTACGAACATTTCAAGGCGATTGCCGAAGAAGTGGATATTCCCCTGGTGCTGTACAATATTCCCGGCCGATGCGGGGGGTCGGGCCTGATGCCGGAAACCATCGCCCGGCTCAACGAAATCGAGAACATCGTCGCGGTCAAGGAGGCGACCGGAAGTATGGATCAGGCCAGCGAGATCGCCATGCGTTGTGATATCACGATTCTGTCCGGGGATGATTCCCTGACGTTGCCGCTGGCGTCCATCGGAGCCAAGGGTGTGATCAGCGTCGTGGCCAATATCGTGCCTGCCGATGTCAAGGCCATGACGGATTTGATTCTGGAAGGTGATTTTGTCAGTGCCCGCCGCTGGCATCGCAAGCTGTTTGCATTGGCTAAAAACCTGCTCAGCCTGGCAACCAATCCGATCCCGATCAAATCGGCGATGGCAATGCTGGATATGGCCTCCGATGAGTTGCGTCTGCCGCTGACGCCACTGGATGAAGTAAAAAACACCCAGTTGCGCAAAACATTGACGGATTACGGTCTGTTGACATAGGGGAGATATTTTGACATACACCCGGCATCGGGTGTATTATTCCGGTTCGGGGGATTCGACGGATTTTTTAAACCAGTCTTGTGCCATGCTGTAAACGGCAATCAGTTCCTCGACCATTCGACTGACGGAGTGTTCTCGTCGAATATACTCTTGTGATGCCAGGGCAATCCGCCTGGTATTTTCTCTTTCGTCCAGCAACTTCTGCAAGGTCGCATACAGGCTCAATTCGTCGTGCGGATCGAAGAACAGGGCGGTCTTATTCTCGGTCAGAATACCCTCGGTTCCTTGTCGACAGGAAGCGATGGCCATTCCGACACTCATGGCGTCGAGTACATTGGTAAAGGCGTCGGTCACGGGCTGAAGCTGGACAAAGATATCGGCTCCGGCCAGGATATTTCGCAAAGGACGCATCGGACCTACAACGGTCACGAGCTCGTTCAAGCCGAGTTCCTTGATTCGCTGATGAAGACGACGGTCCGCACGTCCTCTTCCCATGATAGCCATGACAAATTCACGACCGTCAAGCATCAAATGGCGCAGGGCATTCAGTAAGGGCTCAAAATCATTGATCCGATCAAGGGATTGTACCAGGACCAGACTGGTGATTCGGTCCGGTTCGTTGAAGCAGGCACAATGATCATCCACAAAGGTGCCTATGTTGACTTGCATGACGCTGTCGGCCATAAGGCGATATAATTTCCGCAATCGATCTCCGATAGGTGTTGAAGAAGCGACCAGTGCGGCGCAATGAGAGGCAGATACGGAAGGTTTGCAAAGACTGTTCGGTTGGGAATGAAACGTTAGGACATATGGCAATCCCAATTCTATTGCCAGTTTGCGAGTCAATCCGGCGCGGGAAGGGGCAAAACAATGTAAAACCGTCGGTTTGAATGCGGCCAGTCGTTCGAGGAGGATGAGTTTATTTCGCCAGTAGAACAGAGGAATTTTAAATAATGGATACGGGATCACCTCTACAGAGGGTCCCAGTACCGAACCGGCTTCATATCCGGGTGGACAGATCAGAGCCGGCTGGCACCCCTCCGAAGCAAATCCCACCATCAATCGGCGCAGGGAATGAGCATAGCGGTTGGTTGTGGCCGTATCCACGAACAAGGCCGGTCTCATCTGTCTTCCTGCGGCCCGCGAGGTTGTCGGTGTTGGATTCCCAGTCATGCTCTCGTATCCCATTTACCAGTCTTTGTATCGGTCCAAAGACCACCGGAGTTGTTGTGTTTACTATAAATCGGATGATCCATTCATTCATTCCAATATTGGAAAAGGTCAAATCCCCCTTTCTATCTGGGAGTAAATCACATGTCTCTGTGAAAAAGAGGGGCAATTTTCGAATAAAATCCAAGTTTTTTAGGCCATTATCCGCCAATCGTTCGAAGCATTTGCTCCAATTTGTCGAGTTGACCGGCTTTGACATGATAACAATGGTCGTCATCGGGAAAACGGCCGGATCGGATTTCGTCAACATAGGTAAGAAGGGAGCGGGTAATCGATTCGGAAAGATTGGTATAACTCTTTGAAAATTTTGGAGTTACGCCGATAGAGAGCCCCAGGATATCATTGATAATCAGGATTTGCCCATCGCAGTCCGGGCCGGAACCACAACTGATTACGGGGACAGGGGACCGTTCAGTGATAAGCCGGGCTACTTCGCGGGCGGTGCCTTCGATGAGCAGGGCACTTGCACCGGCCCGAACCATTTTATCTGCCAGGCAGATCAGGTCATAAGCCAATTCCGCCGTTGTGCCTTCGGCCTTGAGTTTACCCAGCTTGGTGATGGATTGAGGCCGGATTCCAATGTGGGCCATGACTGCCATTCCAGAATCGCTAACTGCTTTAACGACATCAAGTTGCGCTTCTGTGACTTCAATTTTAATCATCTGGGCGCCGCCCTGCTGAATAAACCTTCCTGCATTTCGCACAGCTTCATGAATCCCTGTGTGATAGGATAAAAATGGCATATCTCCCACCAGATATACGTTTGGTGCGGCCCGAGCTACCGCTGCGGTTATTGTAGTCATGAAATCCATTGTGACAGGTAGAGTGGAGTCGTGTCCCAGTATAATCTGGGCGGCAGAATCCCCAACCAGAATCATTTCCAATCCCGCCTCGGCCACAAGGCGAGCGGTAGTGTAATCATAGCAACTTACGGCTGTGATTTTCCGGTTTTCCCGTTTGGCCTCTACGAGATCATAAATTGTAACCTTTTTTGACATAAGGACTTTCGCCCCTTTCTACAATGTATTAATCGCCATAGCGTATGGCAGGAAGAGCCATTGTTCAAGAAGATTTTTTTCGAGATACCGGGCCACGAAAACCTTATGCGTGTTATTTTCGTAGGAAAAATTAGAATATTTTTGGAAATCGCTTGACTAGTCCGAAAAAAAACTTCTATTATTCTCAAAACTTTGGTTAAAGTATGGGTGGCGTCAGTACGATATACTAAGTACAATATATAAAAACGAAGAGGGGTATTTACTGACTGCAATTATTCAGGCTTTTCATCACCCTCCTCCGAAGCCAGATTCTGATTAGTATGGGGATCTGGCTTTTTTCATGCGCATCCCGGCCAATCCCTGATTGAATCTTTTGTTTTTCGAGATATTTACGATTTCGTTTCATGAGTTTGGTCCTATTGGAGCGGATTATCCGAAGGGCATATATTCCAAAGCATGTGCCGACGGCTGTATCAGGAATGGGCCGAATCAGGAGTCTTGGCCATAATCCTGATGGTGTTAGCCATAGCTTCTAATATGATGGTTCGATTCAAATCGGTGCAACCGAGTCTGATGGTAGTCTTCTTACATATAGACAATACAATTATATCGGACGATGTGGGTAAGGTTCAATGTTTCAGGAATGGATTAAGTCATTTGAGAGTCAGTGGCTGCAAATAACCCGTCGCGTGTCAGGGTCCATCAGGTAGGTTCCTCCCAGGGGACAGGTGGGAACCCCCTCGGGGAAGTATTCCGAATTATTGAGGACCTTCCGAGTAAGATCATTCGTGTCGGCGGGATATTGCCCGTCATGTTCTCGGGCGTACATTTCTACGGCGGCGTTGACGACACTGACGTTGGTGTCACAGGTGTTCTGCCTGGCGTTCTGGGCGCTTCGAGATATGCGGGGAACAGCGATCATCCCGAGTACAGCCAGCAATACAATCACGATCAACAATTCTGTTAATGTAACACCCTTATTATGTCGCAACTGGATCATGTTTATCGTACCTCGTACGCCTTAGGCGTCTTGTCCTTATGTATCGTCCGGTGACTGACGTGACTTTCGACGTTTTTTCGGCCCCAAGTACAAATTCTGTGGGGGAAAATTGGGGATTATAGCCGGCCTTTATAGTACCGGGTGTTTGAAAAGCGTTGTTACCGTAATTTGTCAATTAAGCCGACGGAATAAAATATCGATACGTATTAAGTACGGGATTTAAAACGGTGCGCAATCAACTTGGGATGTAAACTGACAGAAATGGATGGACAAACCTTTCCAATAAATGAAAACCGGCAGATCACTGCTTTTACTGGGTCATTTCCGGATTTTATTCTGGATCTTAATTTTCAGTGGGAATCCATTCCCCAGTCCGGGCAGTGCCTTGCCGAGAAGCTTCGGTCCTATAGTGATGCCGATCATGGGTATATCCTGTTGACCTCATCGCAGCCGGAGTTGGATTGTGTCCTGTCGGCTCATCGCGACAGTAATACCGGCGACCTGACCACCTTTAGCCAGGCCCTGGTCTCCCAGGTGATACGAAACGGCAAACCTCTTCTGCTCCGCGACGCCATGGATAATTCAGACTATGCCATGGATCCCCAGATTCAGCGATTTAACGTCCGCAAGGCGTTCTGTACGCCCATCGTTTACGATTCGGATTGTTTCGGAGTGGTGTATCTGGACAGTGTTTCGGATTCGGTCTGGAGTGAAGAATGGATAGGGCAGATGGTTCTTGCCGCCAGGTTGATCGGATTGCGATTCTCGGCGGAAGCCTCTCGATGCAACGCCCGGGAAATGGAACGCCTTGCCATGGCGGGAAAGGCTACTTTAAAGCTGTCGCATTCTGTGAAAAATGTTTTGCAGATGATCGGGGGAGCGGCTGAGGTGGTGGATTATGGTTTACAGACCAATCAGATTGACCGGGTCAAATGCAGTTGGCAAATCCTGAAACCGAACGTAGATCGGATGAAGCGGCTTGTTTTGGATATGCTGGATTATAGCAAAGAACGGCGGCTGGAGATTGAGGATTGTGACTTTAACCGTGTGATCCAGGGCGCCGTTGAGACCGTTCAATCTCAGCTTCGTTATCAGTTACAGAAATGCAAGGTCAAGCTATCGCTCCAGACGGGCAAGAAGATACCTGCCGCCCGGATGGATGGCGAACGGATTCATGAAATGGCACTGAATCTAATTGTCAATGCGATCGACGCCGTCCAGGAGCGGGGAGGAAAAGTTCGTGTCTCAACCTGGTTCCAACTGGATGACCGGACTTTGCGATTAAGTGTGGCGGATAATGGTCCGGGCATTACCGAGGCGATGAAAGAGAAGATTTTCACACCGTTTGAATCGGACAAGAACAAGTTCGGGACGGGTTTGGGGATGGCTATCGCCAAGCAGGTTATCGATCAACACGGCGGGTCGATCCAGATCGAGACTGAAACCGGTAAAGGGACGACGTTTACGGTCGCATTACCCCTCCAGAACAGCGAATAACCGTTCCGGGGCAGCGGAGATCAGGATAACAGGCTCGCTTGCAGGTTATGTTTATTGCATGGCCACGGTAACGTATTCGCCGTCGACCTTGCGGTAATAAACCCGGCGACCTCCGATTTCGCTGTAGTACAAAGGATCTTCATCCGCACTGTAAAACGACATCCGCTGTTTGCTGAGCCAGCAGATATCCCGTCCGAGCCCCTGTACAGCCTGTCCCACTCCATCCACTGTCTGACAGCCACATAAACTGACAGCCATCACACACAACATGATCATGAATACTGCTCTACGCATACTACGCTCCTTGTACAGAACCATCCGGCCGGTCGGCCGGTACAAACCCGTTCTATTAAAACGTACAAAATCCGGGAGTGGAGTGCAGATGGGATATTTTGTTTTTTTATGGGGCAGCAAATATGTCCGATAAAAAAATGGCAAGGTCTTTGTAAGACCTTGCCGTGAATGCATCGCATGAAAAAACTTTACAGTTGCGAACAGGGCAGAGGTCGTAACAAGATGTTGTGAATCTTGGAAACCGTGTCGGCATACCGGGGATCATTTTTCAATGTCTCCCAAGCCGGATCGGCGACGAATTTTTTCCAGCCTTCCTTCTGGGCTTCGATGTTTTCAAAGCCCACCATATAGGTCAGATTCGGCACATTCTTGCCGATGATCATTTGACCGAAAAAGACCGGGGGCAGGCCGGTGCGACGGAAGATGTCGATCTCGCCGCCGGTATTGAACATTTCGATCTTCTTTTGTCCGGCCAGAATGCTGTGGCTTTCATAACAGCGAAGCTGGAAGACACGCTCCGGGATGCGCTTGGGCACTTCCACTTTCGGCACGGCGTCAAACGACAGCAGCAGCGAGCTTTCGATCCGCTCATAGCCTTTATCCTTGGAAGACAGTTCCAGAAACGCCTTGCCGTCTTTCATGAACAATTCATCAGCCAGGAGCTTGCTCGTACAGGTGACCACCGATTCGAGTGAGGGATGAGGCATGAGCAGAGTAATCGCCAGGTCATTGGCATCCTCCAGCGGGATGAAGGCTCCGATGGGCTTGATGCCGATACGGTTCATGGCGGGGATCGCCACATCCCGCAGAAATGCGCCCAGGAGTTTTTGCTGGGCTTCGTCGGCGACCTGATAGTGCCGCAGTTCCAGAAATTGTTTGTTAGCATAAGAAACGTTTTCGGCGGCCAGGGATTGAGAGGCCATAATCCCGCCGGCGGCAAACGATGAGGCCGCGATAAAGTTGCGTCTGTCCATTCCGGACCCTCCTGAATTTGAGTTCATTCCTTTGTTTCCATTCACATCAATGACGTATGATAGTGACACAGGCAGGAAAAGTCTAATTGTTTTTTTGCTCTCCAGGGCGTACATTGGAAGCGGCTGGCATAATGTATGACTGTGGATGGACATGACGGCGGAATCGGCGCCTTTGCGCTCTCCTTCCAGCCCAGGCTGCTGATTCCACTACACCTGCGCGGCTACTACGGCTACCTCAACCGAATCGACAAAGAATTGAAGGACCGTGGCTTTCAAGGCCGGTTCTGGACCGTCAAGGGTCTCGGGGATACGTTAGATTTTTCAGAAATAATGAAGGGTATGTGATCCTCATAGTGAATTCCTTATGATGCTTGCTTAATAGATCGTATCAACTCATGGAATTCCAGCAGGACTATAAAGAGGAAAAAGAAAACAAAAGCTACCATAGTAAAGGCAATCAAATAAACTCTCATTGTTTTATCTCGTAAAAAGCGGAATCCCCTTAACACAAGAATTCCGATTGGTCCAGGTACCAGCAAGAGTAATAGTACAAGTAATGCAAAAGAACGAGATGAATTGAGCAGGAAGCGAAAACAATAAGCTATTCCTGCACTGTAGATAATCGTACTTAAAAGAAAACATAAAAGTTCTCTGCTAGATAATGGAGGTTTTTCAGATATCTCCACATCTGATAATGATGGTGGAGTCTGAGTTATATGTCCATTTAGTATTTTCAGGATTTCCGAGGCTTGTATAGTATCCGGCAAGACGAGTGTTCTTTTATGATCTTTGGTCTTAATAACTATCTTGGTTAACTTAGGGAAATGTGGAGATTCATCCAGCCAGTAACCTTCGATTTCATTCCATTCTAAGAATTTATCATCCATCAATGTATATTGCCAAGAAATGCCAGATTCGCTTAATTCATAAGATATCTTACAAAAGCGAAAAATGAACATCTCTAGTACTGTTGTCAAAAGAAGAAGACAAGCAACTGAAATAAAGCCCAGAAATAAGCGAGTTAAGTCAAAATCAACTTCTGGAGGTATCATGAATTTGAAATATAGATAGACTATCAAGGCAATAACCAGGGTGAAGATAAAACCACGAAGAACGATTTTATTTATCACCCTCCAGGCTTGTGCATATTCGTATTGTATTACTTTTGTAGGCGGCTCCCACTTGTAGAGAGTAGTAGAATGTTTTGCCATGCCTATACCGTCCAAAAGCATCCATAAATTCAGCCTTCTCTACAATAATATACGCTGGCACAAGTCTTATATTCAAGACCGATCAGTATCATTTATGAAATTTAAACAAGAAAAGAATGGCAAGAAGTAGGCATAAAAAAAGGGCGATCCAAAGAATGGATCGCCCCTTATGGTTTGCTGATTTAATTTTGAGTAGACAGTAATTGTACTTCCTTTGTTTTTCTCAGTTCTTGATCGGCAGCAGGACGATATTGCGGAACTCAACCGGAGAGCCCTCGGCCTGCAGGCAGATCTTGCCGGGCGTTTCCCAGCAATCCGTGGCCGAGTTCTGCAGAAGCCCGTTGACATAGAGCTTCAGATCGCCCTTGTTCAGGTAGATCTCATACTCGTTCCACCCGCCGACATCCTTCTCATTGCTCTCATGCATCTTGCGTGTGTGCCGGCCGTTGGTACGGGCCGGATCGACCTTCATCGGGAACTGGTCGATATTCCAGATATCGCCCATGGAACGGAACTGGCCCTGCGCCTCGATGGAACGGGGCCAGACCTTATCCTCGCCGACCATACGCAGCAGGACGCCGCAGTTGCCCCGCCCGAGATGCCGCATCTGCAAACGAAGCACGTAATTCGTGTAGTCTTTTTCCGTCCGCAGATAGCCAACGGGATTACCGGTGTCGGTCAGCACGCCGTCCTTGACGCCCCAGGCCTGTTTGTTCTGCTCGCTGGAAAACGTCCAACCGCTCAGGTCTTTGGTGTTGAAAAGCAGGACCGCATCCTCGAAATTCTCCTTGAGAGGTTTGATGCGAATATCCTTGAAATCGACGATCATAGGCGGGCCGACGTGGATCTGCAGGGCCAGCTTGCCTTCCATGAGCCTGCCCTTGGGATCGTTATCAATCAGCTCGATGGTCTGGACGCCGTTGAGATAATGCACCAGGTGGTTACCCCGGCAGATGATAGTATACTCGTTCCAGTCCTTTTCCTTGTAATAGCCGTCGGAGATCATCTGCTTGACATCGCCGATCTTGCCGACTACATTTTTGCCGCCGTTTTCATCGACGACCATGATATCACCAACGTTGACCATCCAGCCGCGGCCTCGCTCGTGATAAAGAAAGCCCACCTTGCCTTGTGCGTTCTCGACCTCGGCCTGATAACCGCCGATGACATAATCGGGAAATTCCCGGCTGCGGTACTGGATGCCGCTGTTGCCGTTTTCGATGCGAAACTTGATCTTGAGCACGAAGTTCTTCAATGTGCCGCCGCGCCAGACGAGAAATGTGTTGTGGCTGGCCCTGTTTTCCGGTGTGGTCTGTCCACGGATCATACCATCGACGACCGACCACAGACGCATATCGCCTTCCCAGCCGGTCAGGTCCTTGCCGTTGAAAATCGTCTCAAAGCCCTTCTCGTCGTTGAAGATGGTGACCTTTTCGGCGGCGATCGCGCCGGCGGCCAAGGCCAGCAGGATTGTTAAAATTACCCATGTTCGATTACCCATCACGATACCTCCCATACTAGGGGCCGCAGCCCCGGTTGATAATACGCTTTCGTTCCACATGATACACTATTGTACCGGATAACGATAGATAGGACAAGAGGGCAATGCAGGAGGTTACCTAAAGATCAGGGCTCCTGATTACCGGTGAGGTGAAACATCGTGGTCAGTTGCTTTCCTTCGAGGGTGATACAGGTGGCCTCAAGGATGTATGGGTCGGCCGAAGGGGGCATATTCACGATCGGAAGGTTGAACTGGTAGCAACGTAAAAAGTCGCGCCAGAATTCATTGTTTGCGCCGGCGTCGGTCAGGTCAATGTCATCCCAGATCATGATCCGTTTTCCGCGTGGATTGGAAGAACGCGGTACATATTCGTACAGCTCAAGGCGAAAAATCCCGGGTGCCTTGATCCGGCAGTCAAAATGGTCGAGCATGTCGATATACACTTCCAGGGCGGCCGTATCCGCACCGTATTCCCCATGCTTGAAGCCGGTCAAGCCCATGATGCGGATATGCGTTGGCAGGTATCCCTGTGATACATCCAGTTGTTTCGGAACGTTTGGCGGTGTGCGGGACGAAGCCGGCGGGAAGGGAAACGAGTCGCAACCCGAGTAGAATAGAGGCATTATTGCAGCCATTATAAATGGCAAAATCATTTTAAGAGGTTCGATACTAGAAAAGCGTTTCGGATACTCGCTTGATGAGTTTAGAATTTCGATACGATTTCGTCCGTAATGTTGTGTTTTCCTGTTGGGCAATGTCGTTCCCTCGATTTGCCTAGATGTCCTCGTCGAGCATGTGCCCGAAACGGTGTTTCTTGGTCCTTAAATAATCAATGTTATGGGCGCCCGGTTCGATCTGCAAGGGAATTTGTTCTACAACCGTAATCCCGTACACTTCGAGCCGGCTGATCTTTTTCGGATTGTTGGTCAGGATGCGCACCTTTGTAATGCCCAGGTCCCGCAGGATCTGCGCGCCAATGCCGTAATCCCGTTTGTCGGGCATAAAACCCAGCTTGACATTGGCGTCGTAGGTATCGATACCCTGTTCCTGTAGCTTGTAGGCATGCAGCTTGTTGAGAAGCCCGATACCGCGGCCTTCCTGACGAAGGTAGATCAAAGCACCCTTACCTTCGGTTTCGATCAACTGCATCGCTGTAGTAAGCTGCGTGCCGCATTCGCAACGTTGCGAATGGAAGAGGTCTCCGGTCATGCATTCAGAGTGAACACGAACAAGGACCGGTTCGGTTTCTACATGCACATTCCCTTCCTCGTCGAGTTCACCTATACCGCCTTTACAGAGAGCCAGGTGCGGCTCGGTCGAGCCGGGGCTTTCATAACCGATCATGTGGAACTCACCGAAGTCGGTGGGCATGCGGACGCTCTGCACGCGGCGAACCTGGCTTTCGCTCTGCAGGCGGTATTCAATCAGCTTGGCGATGGAGGTGATCCTGAGCCCATGTTTCTTGCAGAAGGGCAGCAGGTTGGGTACCCGGGCCATCGTCCCATCCGGATTCATCACTTCGCAGATAATTCCGGCAGGTTTCAGGCCGGCGATCCGCATCAGATCGACGGCCCCTTCAGTCTGCCCGGCACGTACGAGCACACCCCCATCGCGGGCGCGGAGCGGGAAAACATGTCCCGGCCGGGCCAGGTCGGCAGGACGGGTGGTTTCATCCATCGCAACCTGAATTGTGCGGGCCCGATCGGCAGCGCTGATGCCGGTGGTGATACCCTCGCGTGCGTCAATGCTGACGGTAAAGGCCGTTCCCAGGCGGGTCGTGTTGTGCAGGGTCTGGGCGTGCAGAGCAAGCTGATCGCATCGCTCGGCTGTCAGGGCCAGACAAATCAGTCCCCGGCCGTGTGTTGCCATGAAGTTTATAGTATCGGGCGTAACGAATTCAGCAGCAGCGACCAGGTCACCTTCATTTTCGCGGTCCTCATCGTCGACCAGGACGATCATTTTGCCCTGTTTGAGGTCTTCCAGAACCTCCGGAATTTCACTGAACTGGGTCATTCGAGCCCTTATCTCTGTTATCCATTCTTGGTTTTATCGTTTTCCATGCCTGTCCCGTTCTCGGAAAACTCCTCAATATAGCGAATTCCGCCGCGAATGTAAACCAGCATGACCAGAACAGCCAGAATTGCGACGGCCCATATCAGAAGACGAATGAAAGCGGCCCAGGCGGGCAGCCATGTGACAAATTCAGGTCTGATCAGTATTGCGCCAACCAGGGTAAGCTGCAGGATGGTCGCCAGCTTGCCGGGGGCAACGGTCCGTATGTGAATTCGGCCGGTGACGAAATAGACCACGAGAAAGCCCAGCAGCAGAAGCAGATCCTTGCCGATGATCAGCACTACGAGCCACAGCGGCAGCCGAAAGCCTGGGACAGCCGTTGCCGGTATGGTCAGCAGAATGCAGGCAGCCGTGATCAGAAGCTTGTCGGCCAAGGGATCGAGGAAGGCTCCCAGCGTGGTCGCCTGATGCCGGGTCCGGGCCAGGTAGCCGTCCAGGGCGTCGCTGGCGGCCATAAACAGGAAGATCGCAAAGGCGACGTACCGCAAGGCCACGGGATAGGCCGATTCCGGACGGTGGAGCATACAGAGAATGAACGGCAGGATCAGCAGGATCCGCAAAATCGTGATCTGATTGGCTCGTGTCAGGTTCATGGGCGATAGTGTATGCATAAAGTTGGGCGATTATCAATTTTCATCTTTAATTTTCGGATTTTGGATCTTCCTATTGAGATGGCATAAATCTGCTGGATCTGACCGTCCTGGCTGAGCAGTGGATGAACTCTACCGGAGGGTCAGGACCGTGATTTCGGGTGCGGCGCAGAAGCTGAGCGAGCCGAGTCGACCCAGGCCCCGGTTGACGTACAGCTTGGATCGGCCCAGGTCGTAGAGACCGGCATGGAACCGTCGATTTTTAATCGTGAGCCTTCCGGATGGGCTGGAGGCCCATTTGATCTGTTTGCCGTGGGTGTGCCCGCTGACGGCGATGTCGTATGAGTAATCGTGGAGGAAATCGACAGCACGGGGATTGTGGGCCAAGACAATCGAATGGGCTTTTTGTGGGATGGCTGCAAAAGCACGATCCGGGTGCATGTCACCTGCCCATAGATCACCCATGCCGACCAGCCAGAGGTCGCTGTCTTTGATGGTAACCGGGTGGGCTTGATTTCGTAAAACGATAATACCTTGCTGGGCCAATCCGTTAACGATTCCCGCCGCCTGGAAATCACATTGGGTGCCTAGGGGGCCGTTCATGCCGTAGTCATGGTTGCCCAGGCAAGCGAAGACGCCATAGCGACTGTTCAGCTTTCTCAGCATATCGAAAAGGCGGCGGCGAAAGCGACCGAAGGTGTCGTGGGTAATATAGTCTCCAGTCAGCAGGATGATATCGGGGCCGAGGTCATTGACGCGTTCGATACAGCGATTCAGGAAGCGGGCACTGACGGTCCGGCTGAAATGGAAATCGCTCAGGTGGATGATACGCGTGCCGTGAAGGGGTGCAGGCAGGTCGGGGATATGCAGGTCAATCTCGACGATCTCAAGCCATTCGGAATCCTTCTCGTGACGGGCGATGGCCATGGCCGTGCAAAAACCCAGCTTGCCCAAGGCTACCCCATGCCAGTGACGGACTTTACGCGCAATTTTTGTACCAGTTACCATGTCATAACGATACGGAATTAATGAGGGATTAGCAAGGACTGAGAGATAAATTATTCTGTATCGGTGGAATCGGTTTGCAATTCCCGGCGCTCTTTCGGCCCCTTACGCCGGCTATTGATCACCCTCCGAAAACGGCACTTATACCCTGCAAAGAGAAGAGTGAGCTTGTGATAAAAACGGGTTGTTTCCAGCCATGTGCGGATTTTTGTGGTAAGTGTAACCATTTTTATATGGTACCAGAAACGACGGATGTCTTTGCGTTTGGGCTCAAGCATACGGGCGACCATGATCGTTTTGAGAGCCATAGCCTTTTTCCCCACTGCCAGATACATATGCGCGGTGTCAAGCAATGTATCGATATCTTTTTTGCCCAGGGTGACAGCGTGTTCGAAAAACTGGAGAGCTCCTTCGTACTCGCCGCGGGTTTGCAGGGTCTTGCCCAATCCGTAAAATGCGTCGGCATGATCTTTATGCTCGTCGACAATCCGAAGAAAGCAGTCGGCTGCACAGTCGGTTTCCTCCAGTTCCATGAACAACAAGCCCATCGACATGAGAACGTCCACATCCGTGATGTCCAGCTCGTATTCTTCCTGGAGTAGTTCCAGTGCACGGTGCGGTTGTTCATATTTAACGGCCAGTTGCGCTAGCCGGAACCGGGGACCGACGAGGCCGGACTCGCGTTTGATCGCTTGCCGATAATATTTCTCAGCCTCCTCGTCGTGGTCCTGCAGGTGTTCCAATTCTCCAAGATAAAATTGTGCCAGAGCAAAACCAGGCATCAATTCTGCGATGCGGTTGAATTTTTCTCTAGCGGCATCGTGCTGGTTTTGTTTGAGAAGAAAGATGCCGAAATCAAGGATGACATCGACATCTCCGGGATTATTCCGCAATTCTTCCAGAAAATAATATCGGGCTTCCTCAATATCCCCGCCGGCCCAATAGGCCTGGGCAATGCGGTAATTGATCTGTGGATGCGTCGGTTCGAGCATGGCGGTTCGCTGCCAGCACCAGATTGCCCGTTCGAACTGCTGGCGGCTGAATAAACTGTTGCCGATGTTGTAAAAACAGATGGGGCAGTCGGGATTGATTTGCTGTGCCAGATAAAACATCTCCTCAGCCTTGTCATGCTGGTCAATCTCGGTGTAGGTGATGATCCGGTTGCAAAAACACGGTTCAAAAGACGGATCGATCTGCTGGATGCGCTCAAAGGTAGCCAGGGCCAGGTCATATTGGCCGTTGCGTGTATAATCGACGGCGAGCGAGTTCATGATTTCCGGATCGTCCGGGCTGATCTCCAGGGCCCGTTCATACGTCCGGACGGCCTCTTCAAAACGTTCCATGGCATCCAGGGTTAAGCCCTTATTAAAATGCCACGCGGCGTTATTGGGATTGATATCTATGGCCTCCTGGATCTGAGTCAGAGCCATGTCCATATCCCCATTTTCATAGAGTTCGAAGGCCATCCCGGCAGCCTGGTCGGCCTGATCCCACGAGTTATATTCCATCGCGTCAAACATGCGGTCCCTTTGCGTAAGTCGTTATTATCAAAGGCCTAATCGAACAAAGCGTCGGTGCGGCGCACGATTGAGCCCTGGTTGCCTTTTGCCGTAGCCAGTATCGGCAACCGGGAGGGGGGGCTTGGGGAGTTTTCACCGGGATCGGTGCATTTGCGGCGGGAATCCGTTTTTTACTGGAAATTGATGGTCTAAGCCCTTATAATCGCATAAGTTAAGAGGTAGTATAATCTTGTATGGTCGGATCGGAACCGAGATGGATTGGGGATGTCCTTTTCAGTTCCGATAACTTTGATAACAATCCGGCCGGATGTGCGAGAAAGCGAAGGCTTTTGGAGCAAACGCTATGATCAAGGAAATCAAGGGACAGTTGACGGCCGGCAAGGCCCGGTATGCGATTGTGATCAGTCGGTTTAATGAGTTCATTACCAGCAAACTGCTGGGGGGGGCCATTGATTGCCTCCAGCGTCATGGAGCATCCGATGAACAGATCACGGTGGTATGGGTGCCCGGCTCGATTGAGATTACAGTAGCCGCCAGGAAGTTAGCCCAGAGCGGAACCTATCAAGCCGTCATCTGCTTGGGGGCTGTCATTCGCGGGCAGACGGGTCATTACGATGCCGTGTGCCAGCAGGTCTCGCGCGGGATCGGTCAAGTGAATTACGAGACGGGGGTGCCGACCATCTTTGGTGTGCTGACCTGTGATACGATAGAACAGGCGGTGGAACGGGCCGGTACCAAACTGGGTAATGCAGGCGCCAATGCAGCAATCTCTGCAATGGAAATGGCTAATTTGATGGAACAAATCTAGATTGAAGGGGATGATGCGAAGGATCGTTTTGTTTTGTCTGGTTCTTGTCGTCTCGACGATCCTATATGGGGCAACCTCCGATAAGGAATCTTCCGAGCGAGTCCTGATTTTTTCCTATTTTGTAGGAAACGGTGAGGATGGTCTGCATCTGGCCTACAGCAGGGACGGTTTGAAATTTCATGCCCTCAAAGATGGAAAGAGCTTTTTGACGCCCACTGCAGGTGGGGATAAATTGATGCGTGATCCGTGTATCTGTATTGGGTCTGACGGCCTGTTTCATATGGTCTGGACCGTAAGCTGGAAAGAGAAGGGGATTGGATATGCGTCCAGTAAAGATCTGATCCACTGGGCTCAGCAGAAATGCATTCCGGTGATGGAACATGAGCCTGATGCGCGGAACTGCTGGGCGCCGGAAGTTTTTTATGACAAGGCCGGCCGACAGTACCTGATTTTCTGGGCTACGACGATTCCCGATCGATTTCCGCAGACAGATAAGAGCGGCGATGGCGGACTCAATCATCGGATGTATTATGTAACGACACAAGATTTCAAGTCCTTTAGTCCGACCCGACTGTTTTATGATCACGGTTTCAATGTAATCGACTCGACGGTTGTTACAGACGGAAACCGATACATTATGTTTCTCAAGGATGAGACAAGATATCCCCCGCAAAAAAACATTCGGATCTCCCTGGCCAAAAAGGCTGTCGGTCCTTATGGCCCGCCGTCCAAGCCGATTACCGGGCCGTATTGGGCCGAAGGTCCTGCCGCGATTAAACGGGGTGATACATGGTATGTATATTTTGACAAATACCAAGATCATCGGTATGGATTAGCGACCAGTGCGGACCTGAAGCACTGGTCCGACCGGAGCGATGAGTTATCCATGCCGCAGGGGATGCGTCACGGAACAATCTTTGAAGTAACGACTGATGTACTGAACAGGCTGCAAAAGGTCTCTATGGATGCAGCGAAGGAAGAATCGTAGGGAAACGAGTGGACAAACGAACCAGGGCCAGAGAGCTAGCGATGCAGGCATTGTATCAGTTGGATGTCCAGGGGGACGACTATCTGGATCAGGTGAGGCTTTTCTTGGCCGAATCCGACGAAGATGGGCTGGTTCTTCAATTGGCGGATGAATGGACACGCGGCGCCTGGAATCATCTGGTCGATTGTGATAAACTAATAGCCGAAGCTGCGATCAAATGGGAATTGTCTCGTCTGAGCGGTGTGGATCGCAGCGTTCTTCGACTGGGTGTCTATCAGCTTTGTTTTTGTTCGGACATTCCGGGCAAGGTTGTGATCAATGAGGCGATTGAGATTGCCAAAAAATACAGCGGTCAGCAATCGCCTCGGTTTGTAAATGGAGTATTGGATGCTGTCCTTCGCCGGCTCAAGGCGGATGGACGGCGGTAATTACATTGGAGGTAGATGTTGAGAACCATAGCCGTACTCAACCAGAAAGGCGGGGTGGGAAAGACAACAACCGTGGCCAATGTCGCTTCAGCCCTGGCCATGAATGGACAGAGGGTGCTGGTGGCCGACCTGGATCCGCAGGCCCATTTGACGATTCACCTAGGGGGCGACAAGGAGTATCACCGGCGCAGAGCGTATGCAGTGCTTACACGCGGAACCCCAATGAGTGAGGCCATCGACGAGATTCGCAGCAATCTCTGGCTGCTCGGCGCCAATATCGATCTGGTCGGGGCTGAGAGTGAATTGGTCAGCGTCGTAGGACGTGAAATTGTGCTTCGCGAAGCGCTGGATTCGGTGACAGACCGGTTTGATTACCTGATGATCGATTGCCCTCCATCACTGGGGCTGTTGACGTTGAATGCGTTGACGGCGGTGACGGAGGTATTTATCCCTCTGTTGCCGCATTTTCTGGCGTTGCAGGGACTGGGTAAACTGTTGGAAACAGTGACGCTGGTCAATCGACGGATCAATCCGAAATTACGCATCACAGCGATTCTGTTGTGTATGTTCGATAAACGGACGACCTTGTCGGGAGAGGTGAAGGCGGATATCGAAAAGTTTCTGGACAGTGCCCGAGATAGCCAGAATCCATGGTCCGGAGCCAGGATCATCCCCGTGCATGTCCGACGCAATATCAAGCTGGCCGAAGCGCCCAGTTATGGAAAGACGATTTTTGAATACGAGCCGGACTGTAACGGGGCAAGGGATTATCTGGCGATCGCCCGATTTGTGCATACGCAAATGAGCCACGAGGGAGTCTGGACCCTGGAAAGCGAACAATGTATTGCCTCTGTAAAGCCCGCCGAGTCTCAGGATACGGACACATCCGATCAGGAAGAGGATTCCGAGGTTCAGTCTGTCGATCTGGAAAAACAGGAACCAGAACCGGTTACACAAGCCGTATCCGATCCGGCGATGATATCATCGGGCAAAAAAACGTATACTGAGATTCATGTCTTGCCAAAAAACTCAGAAGACGCCAATGAATGTGAGACGCCTGAAACACAGCAGAAACCATCTGAAAAGGAAGATTTAAAGGAAGTTACGAAAGAGGATCTGCAGACCCAATCCGATCCGTCGGCGTCATCGTCTGTGAATTCGCAATCTGTCGAAGAAAGCGGAAAAGAATCTGAAAACCAAATGAAAACGGAGCCGATTGCATCGGATCTTTCCAAAACCACCGAAACACAAACCGGCCGGGATAATAAAGACGAACTCTCCTCCGAGGCAATGTCGGAGAAACTTTTATCGAAAGAATCGACCAAACCCAAAATAACAATTCTGGAAATCCCACCGGTTGTTCCCTGCTTGCCCAAACCACAAGAAGCGAAAGCATAAAAAAAGGTTGCTTCGTGGATGATGAGAAGCAACCTGTATTGAAACGACCAATGTCGTATTAACTCACTGCGCGTATTGTATGCCTGTTGGAAGTTTGTTGTCAACAGGAAATTTTCTTCTGCAGGAATTTTTTTTTCATATCATCGGTTTGTAAATTATGTAAGGGATGTTGGGTTTTCAAGCTGCTCGATCACACCGCGTAGAAATTGAGCGGCGTACACTTCATTGATGTAACGACTGTTGACAGCCAGGCCGATACACATTTTCTTTCGAACCACAAAACCTTCTTCTCTAGGTTTAATCGTTTCGTGTAAATTGCCCAAAGACATAATCGCGGCCGCACAAGGCGGCGCTATAGCGAAAAAAGAGGTTACTCCATACATTCCCAGTCCGCTCAGGACAACATTTTCTCCATAAAGATCATCGGGCATGAGTTTGTTGGAGCGGGCTTTTTTCAACAGAGTATTGCTCTCGGCGGCGATTTGGAGAAGGCTTTTGCCCTCGACGTCCTTGATTACAGGCACTACCAATCCCTGCGGCGCAGAAACGGCAAAGCCTACTCCGATTTGTGGACTAATCTCGATGAATTGACCGGTTTCATCCAGTTTGCCCGCCATCAGTGGGTATTGAGGAATCGCCCGGGCCAAGGCGCAAAAGAAAAAGTCATTGGTCGTAACGCGAATCCCAATCTCTTTAGAGAAGGGTTTGCGCATGGCGGTCAGTTCGGTCAGATCGGCGGCCGATTCCAGGTAGAAAGCAGGGCTAGTCTGCTTGGATTCCATCATCAGATGGCCGATCAGCCGTTGTATCCGCGTCAACGCTATTCGATTGTTCGGGGTTTCCATCATCCGTCGGCAGGGAGTTCCTGTGTTCTTATTCCGGGACTTGGAGGGGTATTCTAACAGTGTTTTCCTAAGATGCAATAGATTACTTGCAACTCCGCTTCCTATGCAGTAGTACGACAGCTATGATGACCGGTTCCGGGTGGGTTCGTTGTAACGGATTTCGGAATTTCTGTAACGATAAAGCCAAAAGCGACTCTCATACGAGTTCCATCGCCCTGGGAACTGTATCATCGGGCTTGACTTTGTACCAGACACCTAAAATGCGTCCGTTTTCATCAATTAAAAACGAGGAACGAATGATTCCCTTCCCTTTTTTGCCGTACAGGTTTTTCTCTCCCCAGGCCCCATATTGTTCGGCGACTTTGTGGTCGGGATCGCTGAGCAGATGAAATCCCAGTGTATATTTCTCGTCAAATTTCTTAAGCTGGTTGGGTTCGTCCGGGCTGATTCCCAATGCAACGACTTTAGCCTTGGCCAGTTTTGTTGTCGCATCCCTCACACTGCAGGACTGGGTAGTGCATCCCGGCGTCATCGCTTTGGGATAGAAGTATACAAGCACTTTCTTACTTGGAAAATCTTTCAAGGAGATGGTTTTTCCTTCCTGATCCGCCAATGTAAAAGAAGGCGCTTTGTCCCCGATTTTTAACGTCCTCATGCCCACTCCCATCAAGGATAAGTTACCTCTCTTGTGTGATCTTCGGAAACGTTTTGCTCATACATCGTTTCTTATCGCTGCCCGTAATAGGCGGTTTTACCGTGTTTTCTTAAATAATGTTTGTCCAGTAAGGCCTGCGAAATCGGCTCCTGTCCGGTATGAATTTGTAGGGTTCCCATCGCCATCTGCGCCACTTCTTCCAATACCACCATTGCTTCGACGGCTTTGGCTGCTGTGGAGCCCCAGGTAAACGGTCCATGTCCGGCCACCAGTACCGCGGGCATCTGCTCCGGATCGATATGGCCCTTCATAAACCGCCGTACGATTACTTTGCCCGTATTCCGTTCATACTCGGATTTGATTTCTTCGGTTCGCATCGGATCTGTTACAGGAATCGGTCCGTAATAGAAATCGGCATGGGTGGTACCGAAACAGGGAATCTCCTGGCAGGCCTGTGCCCACATCACTGCATGGACGGAATGTGTATGGCAGACAGCGCCGATGGTCTTAAAATTTCGATACAGCTCGAGATGGGTTTGGGTGTCGGAAGAAGGATTTAAGTCCCCCTCAAGCACATTACCGTCGATATTGAGAAGGACCATTTTGTCTGGATGCAGATCTTTATATGCCACCCCGCTGGGTTTGATGGCGATCACACCTGCCTCTCGATCGAAGGCGCTGACATTGCCCCAGCTATAGATGACCAGTTTCCGTCGATCCAGTTCCATATTGGCCTGGTAAACACTCTCTCTCAGTTCGGGGGATTTCATCCGTTGACTCCCTCTTTGATGGCTAGCAGGTCTTTCATCACGTTGGACAAAACACCCGAATGCCCTGCTATGCCGAATGCATCATGCAATTGCTTATATAGTTTATACAGCTCGGTGTAGACCTTCTGGTTGGCCGGGATCGGCTTGAAAGACACCGATTTGATCCCGCACATGGCTTTCTGTGCCTCAGCAAAATTGTCATGGCCTCCCGCCTTCTTACCGGCGACAACCGTACCACAGATGGCCGCTCCCAAGGCACATGTCTGAGCCGATCGTGAGACCTTCATCTCGCGACCGGTTACATCTGCATAAATCTGCATCAACATCGCATTCTTTTCACTGATTCCTCCGCAGTTGACTACTTCATCGATACGGACACCATATTCCTGGAAGCGATTGATGATGGTGAGTGCTCCGAATGCCGTTGCCTCCACCAGGGCCCGATAGATTTCCTCGGGACGGGTGTGCAGCGTCTGTCCCAGGAGCATTCCTGTGAGACGCTGATCTACCAGAATCGTTCGGTTGCCATTGTTCCAATCCAGAGCCAGTAAACCCGACTGGCCCGGTTTGAGTTTTTCCGCTTTTTGTGTCAGAGACTGGTGTGATCCGGCTTCCTTGCCCCCGGCCTGAATATAATTTACAAACCAGTTAAAAATATCGCCGACGGCCGATTGTCCCGCTTCCAGGCCATAGAAGCCCGGCAGAATCGAACTATCCACGATCCCGCAGATCCCCGGGATATCCGGCAGTTTTGCACTGGTTGGTGCGACGACCATATCACATGTACTGGTGCCGATGATTTTGACCAGGACTCCTTCTTTGATTCCCGAACCGACCGCACCAAGGTGCGCATCGAACGCTCCCATCGCCACGGGGATTCCTGCTGTCAGCCCCAGTTTCGTGGCCCATTCAGCCGTCAAATTACCCGCGGCTTTGTCGACCGCCTGTGTTGTATCGCTCAGGCTTTTTCGCAGACTGCCCAGCTTTGGGTCAAGTTTTGAGAGAAACTCGGCGTCCGGATACCCGCCCCAGTCATCATTGAACATAGCCTTGTGTCCTGCGGCACAACGATCCCTTTTGAGGTCTTTCGGCTTGTCCGTTCCGGTCAAAACCGCGGGGATCCAGTCACTGTGCTCAACCCATGTAAAGGCGGCATCGAACACTTTTGGATCTGCCTTGAGACAATGCCATATTTTGCTGAAAAACCACTCTGATGAATACGTCCCGCCGCACTTGGCAAGGTATTGGGGTCGGTCTTTAGCTGCCTGTTCGGTAATTTTGGCGGCTTCCTCATAACCCGTGTGATCCTTCCATAGCCAAGCCATCGCATTCGGATTATTTTTGAATTCGTCCAGGAGTCCCAGCGGAATGCCATTCTTATCCACCGGCAGGGGGGTCGAGCCGGTCGTATCCACCCCGATTCCTACGATTTTGGCCGGATCAAAACGTTTGACGTTTCTGGCCTGCTCGACAGCCTCCTTGACCGTGATTTCGATTCCCTTGAGGTAATCGGCAGGATTCTGCCTGGCCAGGTTGTGATCTTGTGGATCGAGAATGATTCCCACCTCGCCCGTCTCGTATTCATACACTGCTGTGCCCAGTTCTTCGCCCGTTGCCGTATCGACGATGAGGCACCGAACTGAGTTGGTTCCATAATCAAGACCGATGGTATATGCCATGTTTCTGCTCTCCTGTCGTAAGTCCCAATTCCTTTTCCTTTTACATTGCGAATGTCGTATGAAAGTAAATTCAGTCCTGTTGCTATTAATTACGAAGTATAAGGAAAGAAATGCTGTGAGAAAACGCCAATTTCCGAAGAAAAATCACCAATCTGCGAACCTGTCTATCCGCCTTTCCTCCTTCGTTTCCCTACTTTTCAATCAATACCGAAGGCATCCAGCCATTGATCAGTCTCCAGTTCGGTGATTCCATTCCGTTTTTCTTTCGGTTCGTATACCACCTGTTGCTGAGCCAAACGACGCTGCAGCTCGATCCAGAACACATCACATCGCATGGCTGTTGCCTTTTTCTTCGAAGCCGCTTCCCGGACTCGTCTGTCGGTGCTGATAACAACCAGTCGCCGGGGTGCCGTATTGTCTTCAATTTTTTGCTCAATCAATTCGTCTGCTTCTCGATCCTGTCCGGAAAAATACACTTCCAGCCCGGATAACTCAGCCATCCCGGATTTATCCGGCGGCCCCAGTCCGTCGAAAAAGATGTGCCCGTGATCCCGGATACGTGTAAGGTACTGTGACAGAAAACGACACAATCCCGTCTCATCGAGGTGTTCAAATTCTTCGTCGGTTTTCTGAATGGTTCGCAACAGGTTGTATCCGTCAATAATCAGCGGCATGGGAATCGTCAGTGATTTACCTGGGCGGAGTAACGAAGTTCACCGCCGAGAATAGTATGTTCCACCTTGCTTTTCGCCAGCCAGCCGTTGTAGGGGCAGTTACGGCTCTTGGACAGGAATTTGTCGGCGTCAATGACATATTCGATGTCCGGATTAATAATGGTGATATCCGCGCGGTCGCCTTCGGCTATTGTTCCCCTGGTGATGCGGACCACTCCCGCTGGACGGTGTGTCATCATGGCGATCAATTCCGGCCAGCCAATCACGCCAGGCTCCACGAGGGCCTTGACATATAAGCCCAGGGCGCATTCCAGGCTGGCGATTCCGAACGGGGCCGTTAAAAACTCCAACTCCTTTTCGCTCTTGAGGTGTGGAGCATGATCGGTTGCCAGCGCATCAATTATTCCCTCCTGAATGGCTTCCTTAAGAGCTTCGATGTCCTTACTGGTCCGAAGCGGGGGATTAACCTTGAAGTTTGTATCGTAGTCCACAACCGCATTGTCGGTCAGAAGCAGATGATGTGGCGTCACTTCGCATGTCACCGGAAGCCCTTGGGCCTTAGCCTGCCGTACAATCTCCACTGATCCCATAGTGGAAATATGCTGGGCGTGATATCGTGTTCCCGTCTTCCTGACAAGCTGTATATCTCGCCAGAGCATCAATTCCTCCGCAAGCGGATCGATACCCGGCAGCCCCAGTGTTGTCGCGTTATATCCGGCGTTCATAACACCGTTTTTTGCCAGGGAATTGTCCTGGGCGTGTTGTGCAAGGAGTGTGTCCAGCATTTTAGCGTATTTGAGGGCCCGCAGCATCACGGAGGTGTCTTGCACACCGTCTCCGTCATCCGTAAATCCGACAGCCCCGGCCTGGGCCATCAGTCCCATCTCGGACAGTTCCTTACCGCTCCGATTCTGAGTGATCGATCCCATGACATAGATAAAGGTTTTTCTGGCCTGTCGCCCCATGCGGTGGATGTATTCTACCCGCGTCGCTTCATCAATAGCCGGCTTGGTATTCGGCATGCAGACGACCGAGGTAAAACCCCCGGCCAGGGCGGCCGCTGAACCGCTGGCGATGGTCTCTTCCTCCTCGTCACCCGGTTCGCGGAAATGGACATGCAGGTCGATCAGGCCAGGAACAACCAGCTTATCGGTCGCGTCGATTACCGTCTGGGCCGGGACCGAAATCGATGAGCCGATCTGGACCATCTGTCCGTCGGCCACCAGTACATCCGCCTGTTTGTCTACGCCATTGGCCGGATCGATTACCCGACCTCCACGGATCAATATGTCTGCCGTCTCGCTCATACGATTCCATATCCCATCCAAATATCCATTGCTCCTGGGGATTCATAATACAGAAGAAACGTACTTCAAATGACTCTCTTTTGCAAGCCCAATCTGGTCTTTCCACCTTTTAGACGGGATTGATTTCGTATATAAATAAAGGATTGAAAGAAAACCGGAGACTTGACATATCAATCTTTTCCGGGCAGGATAGTTTTATTCTGTTGTGCTTCAATGAAGGTTCGGGTTGGGAACGTGAGTTGAGCCATGACTTCCAGAACGGGACGGAAGAGAGGACGGAAATCTGCTGTTTCTCCCCAGAGAGGCAGGCATTCTTCCGACGGTAAACAAAGGGCGGAGAAGGTTTGCGCTATAGCTATTCCTCATCGACGGTTATGGCTGTATCGTTTGTTTGCCGTGACCCTGATGCCTTTGGTCCTCGTGGCGATTCTGATGGGCGGAGGGGAACTTTTTTTGCGGAGTATTGGATACGGTTTTGATCCTTCTCCCACAATCCGGTACGAAATTGACGGTGAACCATTTATCGCCGACAATCTGTTCTTCTCGCATCGGTTCTTTCCGCCCCAGATGGCTCGCGAATTCAATACATTTCGTTTTTTCGAGGTAAAAAAGCCGCAGACCTGTCGTATCTTTGTCCTGGGCGCTTCGGCGGCGCAGGGCATCCCCGACGGGGCCTATTCCTTTTCACGGATTCTGGAGATCATGCTCCAACAGGCCTATCCTGAAATTTCGTTTGAGGTTGTTAACGCAAGTATGACAGCGATTAATTCGCATGTCGTTCTGCCGATTGCGCGGGATCTGGCCCGTTATCAGCCGGACATCTTTATCGTATATCTGGGCAACAATGAAGTGGTGGGGCCTTATGGCGCCGGCACAGCCTTTGCGCCGCTCCAGAAACACTTATGGCTTCTTCGTGCCGGAATAGAGCTTCGCACTCTGCGCCTGGGGCAGTGGATTGCGGAACGAGCAGCCCAGGATGCACAGGAAGTCCTGCGCGGCTGGGGCGGCATGCAGATGTACCTCGATCATCAGGTTCATGCTACAGACCCGGCATTGCAGACAGTATATAGGCATTATGAGAGGAATCTTCGGGATATCTGTCGGACAGGGCTCGATGCCGGAGCGGCGGTAGTGCTTTGTACAATGGGAGCGAATCTGAAAGACTGTGCACCCTTTGCCTCGCAGCACCGCCCCAATCTTACAGAAGCCCGGCAAGAGCAATGGGAGATGTTCTATCGACAGGCGATGAAAGCTGACGAACAGGGGCAGATCGACGAAGCGCTGGAAGCCTATGAGCAGGCCCGGATGATCGACAATCAATATGCCGACCTCCATTTTCGCATGGCACTTTGTCTGGAACAAAAAGGGCGTTTTATCGAAGCACGCACGGCCTATCTGGCGGCTATGCAATACGATACGATCCGTTTCCGTGCCGATGAAATGATCAATACGACGATCCGAAAGGTAGCCGGGCAGTTGCAGCCGAAGCCGATTATCCTGGCCGATGTGGACCGGATGTTAACGGAGAATAGCGAAAACAACCTTCCCGGGGACAAATGGTTTTATGAGCATGTACATCTGACATTTGAGGGCAACTTTCAGGTTGCCAGATTGCTGTTTATGCAATTACAGCCGATTCTTGCTCAACGCATGAATGTAACCGTACAGGGACGAGAAGCACCGGCGCTGGATATCTGCGCTGCCCGGCTAGCCTATACGGATCTGGATCGGTATAGGATCTGGAAAGATATACTCAATAACTACATCCGGAAACCTCCCTTTACCAATCAGTTCAACAATGCTGTCCAGAAAATCCGCTTGCAGGAACGGATCGATCAACTCAAGCCATTCAGTGCGGAACCGTATCTGGCGCAGGCCGTTAAGGCGTATCGACAAGCTTTGGACGCCCGCCCTGACGACTGGTATTTGCACTGGAAGCTGGGAATTCTGTTGACCGAAGAACTGCAGGATTATCCTGCCGCTATGCAGGAATATTCCCGTGTTCAGGAATTAATGCCGCATTTCCATCGAGGGTACCTGGCAATGGGCCAAACCCTCTTGTCCGACAATCGCCCACTGGAAGCCCTGAAATATCTGCAACAGGCTACTCAAATGAGACCCGCTAGACCGGAAGCCCATTTTCATCTTGGCCAGGCGTATCGTGTTCTGGGCAAATTGGAAGAAGCGGCATCCTGCTATTATGCAGCACTTCGTTGTCAGACAGATTATACGCCTGTATACAATCCGCTTGGGGAAGTATTATATGGCTGCAAACGGTATGATGAGGCAATCGCCGTCTGCCGACAGGGGCTTGAATTTCAGCCTGAGGATGCAATCCTGCATTGCAATTTGGGGCTGTTACTGGCCACGACAGGCCGCATGGAAGAAGCGCGAAAAGAATTTAAACGAGCCCTGCAGTTAGATCCCCAGTCAGAACGGATTCGCGCAATCGTTGGCCGATTTATCAAGCCGATTCGCCAGGAAACACATTACAGGTAAATTACGGAAAATCCTCGCTTACATCTTCGACGCTTATATCTTTCGTCGATTCGGGAGGATGGGGAACGACATAAATGGATTGTCTCCCCGTCCCGCTGCGTCCGATACGAACATGGGAGGCCTTGATTTCCCGTCGAATCAGATCGGCTCGTTTCTTCGTGGTTTGGGCGGTCTGTTCCAGCTCGACCCATTCCCGCGCCAGGGTTTGCAGTTGCGTGCCCTGGATGGATTGTTGGAATTCCTCGATCCTCGTCCGACTGCTGGAATCGAATCCTGCTTCTTTGTTGTTTCCCATCGCCCGTAAGGCGTGTTTACACAATCGACCCACAATCCCATCGGGACAATCGCAGTTGCAACGAACCAGTGAATCCTCAAATTCCAGCGACACGCAATACGGCTGATGCCCGCTGTCGCTGCTCATCAGTATCCGTACTTCCATGTGTTTCTCCCCTTTGAAACACACCTCCTCTCAGCATAGCCTAGCGGAGGGATGCAAATTCTGCAATTGGATATCCGAAAAAAAACTAAAATCTTATTTCTATGTTCGAGTGTATCCCAGCTTAAAGTTTTATATCTTTTGCAACATCTCACTCTGAAAATCAGTCTCATTTCATTGTGTCTACGAGATTGACGAAAGTTGTTCATTCTGTCATAGTAAAATTCTTATAGAATACGGAAACATTTGCTTTTTCGGAGATCAGGACACTGTTCAGGGGATCGTATTATGAAGTATCACATTCCATTAATCATAATGATGGCTGTATTGTCGATAGGTTGGGGGGGCAATTGGCCTCATTGGCGGGGGCCGTATTTTAATGGATCGACTGAGGAGACCGATCTTCCGTTAAAATGGAGCCAGACCGACAATATTGCCTGGAAAACCGATCTCCCCGGGCCTTCGGCGGCAACACCGGTCCTCTGGGAAGACTATATCTTTATTTCCAGCGTGGACTCCGGCAAAGAAACATTGCTGGCGATGTGCTTTGACCGTCACGATGGCAGGCAGATCTGGCAGGAAATGGTCGGCAAAGAAATCCGTCGGGACCGTCGGAGTAATTTTGCCGCACCTTCCCCGACCACAGACGGTAAAATTGTTATCTTTTTCTACAGTAGCGGCCAGCTTCTCGGCTTTACACTGCAGGGACGGCGTCTATGGGCACGGAACATTCAGGAAGATTTTGGAGAATTTGCATTTCTCTGGACGTTCAGCAGCAGTCCTCTGCTCTACGAAGGTAAGCTGTACCTGCAGGTTCTCCAGCGGGATGTACCGGTGCGAGGCTCCAGACAATCCGAGGAGCCAATCCAATCATTTCTGTTAGCGATGGATCCGATGACCGGCAAGACGCTCTGGCGGCATTTCCGTTCAAGTCCGGCTGTCGCCGAATCCCGCGAAGCCTTCAGCTCGCCGATTCCGGCGATTCTCAAGGGAACGCCGCAACTTCTCCTGGCCGGCGGGGATGTCCTGACCGGTCATGATCCCGGGACCGGTGAAGAATTGTGGCGGTGGGGCACATGGAATCCAGGTCGTATTCCGCATTTTCGATTGGTCCCCTCTCCCGTGGTCGGCGATGGCGTTATTCTGGCCTGCGGTCCGAAGAACGCCCCGATCTTTGCGATTGAGCCCAACGGCAAGGGAAACCTGGACGACAGTGCTATAAAATGGTCAAGCGACGATGTGCGAGATATGACCACGGATGTGCCGACACCTGCGTATTATGACGGCGATTTCTTTGTGCTCAGCGACCTGCGGCGTGCCCTGATGCGAGTTGATGCCGCCACCGGCGAAGTCAAATGGAGCATCGAAACGCCCGACAGCGCCAAGTATGAGGCCTCTCCCCTGGCGGTTGACGACAAGGTGTATATCATCAATCACGAAGGGGATGCCGCCGTCATCGATGCGGCCGACGGCAAGGTCCTGCACCGGACCTCCATGGACAGTCCGACCGGCGGTAATGTCGTGCGGGCATCGATCAGCGCTGCACAGGGCCAATTGTTTATCCGCACCACAACAACGCTTTTCTGTGTCGGAAAAAAGTAAACATTAATATTCGTTTTTATGTAGCCTTCGGAAATCCAATCTACTTGGATTGTGTGGTTGGCGTATCCTGCTCTGAAACCGAAAAATTTCATTTTTTTTGTGACCAGGATGAATTTGCGCACACATACATGTCAAAGAGAAGTATCAGGGATGTTCAGTCAGAGGATAGAATAATGGAAACGCGAACTTTAAAAACCGAACAATTCAGCGAAGAGCTGTATTTCATGTTAATGACTTCCTCCTTGCGGGATCGAATCCGTTCCCTCGGCGCCCGTCATGGTCTTGCCAATAAATCCCTGCGATGTGCGGTTCTATCCACTGGAGAACAAATTACCCGGCGTATTGAACTCTCTATGAGAAATCCTTCCTGTACTCCGTTCATCAAGGTTGGATAATCTTATGATGACGTATAATCAATACTCGTATAACGAGAATATAATACAGGGCGAAGTATAAGTAAATGTCATGCAGGTAATACAATAGAGGGATTTAAGGTTCTAAAATTGCAGACATGTTTTCTTGGAGGCTTTAGACCTTTCCACGCTGCTCTTCGATGGCGGCCTGGTGGACAAGGAACAGGACAGCCATCCGGACCGCCAGACCATTAGCAACCTGCTGCAGGATGACGCTGTTGGGCCCGTCGGCCACTTCCGATTCAATCTCCAGTCCCCGGTTGATCGGCCCCGGGTGCATCACAGTGATATTCTCCTTAGCCCGCTTCATCCGGTCGACGGTCAATCCGAAGAAATGAGAATATTCCCGCACGGAGGGGAATGGATTACCGCCAAGCCGTTCGAACTGGATCCGCAGCATATTGATCACATCCAGTTCTTCGATGACATCGTCGAGGCTGTAGCTGACACGGACAGGTAGCTGCTCGACCTTGCCGGGCATCAGGGTCGGCGGTCCGATCAGGACGACTTCGGCGCCGAGTTTGGTCAGGGCCCATACGTTGCTCCGCGCCACACGGGAATGAGCGATATCGCCCACAATGCCGACCTTAAGCCCCTCCAGGCTACCTCGCACCCGGCGAATCGTATAGGCATCCAGCAGTGCCTGGGTTGGGTGTTCGTTGAATCCGTCGCCGGCGTTGACCACACAGGCGTTAATCGTCCGGCTCAGGAGTTTGGCCGCGCCGCCGGCATTGTGCCGGATCACCACAATATCGATCCCCATCGCCTCCAGGTTGCGGGCTGTGTCGATTAGCGTTTCGCCTTTACTGACCGAGCTGGATTTCTTGGTGAATTCGATCACGTCGGCACTGAGTCGGTTAGCCGCCAGAGTAAAACTGTTGCGGGTGCGTGTGCTGTCTTCGAAGAACATATTCACTACTACCTTGCCGCGCAGGGCAGGCGCCTTTTTGATGCTGCGAGTGCTGATTTGTTCAAATCCGTGGGCAGTATCAAGAATATGCTCAATCTCCTGTCGGCTCAGATCACGCAGGCCTAACAGGTGTTTGCGATGCCATCGAAATTTGTCGGTCCTTCGTCTCGCCACGTTATTCTATTACGACCTGCTCCATTTCATCCGTGTCCCAAAGCTGCACTAGGACAGACTTGTCTTCCGGTACTTCCACCTTAATCCCGGCATAGTCGGCCTGGATAGGCAATTCATGGTGCCCCCGATCAATCAGTACCGCCAATCGGATTGCCTGCGGCCGTCCCAGATCAATCAGTGCATCCATTGCCGAACGGACGCTTCTGCCGGTATGCAGCACATCATCGACCAATAGCACTAATTTTCCAGTGACGTCAAAATCGATATCTGTGCTTCGCACCGTCGGCGGCTGGTCGCCCTGTGGATCGTTCAGATCGTCCCGATACAATGTGATATCCAACGTCCCGCAGAGAATCGTCCGGCCCAACTCCCTGGCCAACATTTCGGCCAGACGCTGAGCCAGTACTTCACCCCGGCTGCGAATCCCGATTACGGCCAATTCATCAGCATTGGCGCAATCTCCAGCTACTGTCCGGGCCAGTTGTCCCAGCTTTGCCTCAATCTGTTTTGCGTCCAGAATCACATCCATTCGGCATACCTTCTTGAACTTTGAGAAAAAGTATACCATCGGGATAGCTTGGACGCAACTCCCAAGCCATTTTTCCAGTAAAAGATAGAAAGAGATAACATGTGAACCGGGAAGAACAATGGCGATTCACAGAAAAATCGGGTACAATAAAATTTCAGTTCTATTCAACGAGGTGAAAAGGGCGATGGATTGAACAGTGGGAAATAGGACCGGAAACTTAAAAGAGGAGAAACAGAGTGGCCTTTAATATACGAATTGTCAGTACCTATCCGCCTCGGCGCTGTGGTATCGGGACGTTCAGCCGCGATCTGGCCAACGCCCTGGAACTTTTTACCGGCGAAATCGGTCATATTCGAGTAGCAGCCATTGATAATCATCATGGCCCGTATCATATTCCCGTCGATCTGGTCATTCGGCAATATGAACCGACTTCCTGGCAGTACGCGATTCGGGATATCATCGCCCGAGCCCGCGAGGGAACCAATCCGACAGTGGTGCTGCTTCAGCATGAGTATGGCCTGGACCCAGATGAGAATGGAAACGATTGTCGTGGAACCAATTTTGTCAATATGACCCGGGCCTTTCGTGACAAGGGGATCACCAGTCTGGTCTATCTGCATACCGTGCTAGATCAGCCGGATGAGTATCAACGGCAAACGATTATCGATCTGGCCCGCTATAGCGACGGTCTGATTGTAACTACCGAATGTGCCATCGACATCCTTGAATCCGATCTCTATGGGATTGAGCATGTTAAGCTTAAGCATATTGATCATGGTATTCGGATGAGCCACTCTTCTCAGTATGACCGGCTGGCGATTAAAACTGAATTGGGGCTTAAGGACACCTTTCTGGCCACCACCCTCGGTCTTCTATCGCCCGGCAAGGGGATACCTTATGGAATTCGTGGATATGGGAAGTTTATAAACGAATCCTTGACGGAAAAACAACGCCGACAGTCGCTCTATCTGATTGCGGGCCAATGCCATCCGGAATTTGTCAAAACCGAAGGAAGAGTGCCTTATCGTCAGTTTATGGCCGAAATTGAGACCGCCCTGCAGAAGGCGAATGTGCGGTGGTGTCGTGTCGCCGATCTGGCACAGGTCGATATTTTTGATAATGACATTGTCTTTCTGGATACGTTTCTGGATGAGGCGGCGCTGCTTAAATTGTATTCGGCAACGAACGTGATGGTTCTACCCTATCTGAATATGGAACAGATGTCCAGCGGCATTCTCGCCGATACGGTGGGTTCGGGGCGGGCCGCAATCGCCACCAAATTCCGGTATGCCTGTGAGCTGATTCATTCAAACAAGAGTTGCCCTCCGGGATTGATCATAGGCCGGTTCGCTCGCGGTATTCTGGTCGACCCGGGCGAGCCGTCGATCGAGCAGATCGCACAAGCTCTGGATTATCTGGCTTTCAACAAATCCAAACGCCTGCGGATGGAAAAGCAGGCACACCAGAGAGGCCATCAGATGCGGTGGGACAACAGCGCCTGGGCCCTGATCCAGCATGTCGAATTCGTCATGGATGAAAAGGAAATCGTCACCGGTAGAGGGGTGGAGTTCAAACGGGAAAAAGAATCCGTATTTCAACGAAAGAGCAAACGGGCCACTGTGTGAGCAGAATGAATGTCAGAAAAAAGTTACAGGCTTGCTGTGAGAATAGCGGTCAACTCCTGTTCGGTCAAAGCGATGGGATTGCCTTTCATGCTGCTGGTTTGTTGAGCCTTTGATACGACGGCAGAAATATCCTGTTTAGTCAGACCAAACTCGCGTAGAGACGGAACCTGGAGCTGTTCACACAGTGCCCCGATCCATTCTACGGCATCAATAGCTCTTGCCGATGAATTGCCTGTTACAATGTGAGCGATTTCTTCAAACCGGCGTGCCGATTCCGGACCGGTTTGCGAAAGCAGTGCCGCCACATTAGCTGCCATCACATGCGGCAGCAATCGGGCACAGATCACCCCGTGCGGCGCATCAATCATTCCTCCCAGAGGCCCGGCAAAGCCGTGTACGGCGCCAAGCCCGGCGTTGGCCAGAGCCAAACCTCCGAAAAGACCGGCCAAGGCCATGTCTTCTCGGGCAGCCGTATCATTGCTATTTTTATATGCTTTCAATAAAGCCTGTGACGCTCTGGTTAATCCTTCCCTGCAGATAGCGTCTGTAAGCGGATTGGCCCTCGCGGATACAAAGGATTCCATGAGCTGCGTGAGCGCGTCCAACCCGGTACTTGCAGTGACCAGTGGCGGCATGGAGTAGGTTAATGTCGGATCGATCAGGGCGATTTTCGGCAGCATCAGGGGGCTGCGCATCGAGACCTTAACCTTCTGGTCGGTGGCTTTGAGCACGGCATTGCGCGTTACTTCCGCCCCGGTGCCGGCCGTTGTTGGGATCGCAATATAGGGTAGCGGAATATGCACCAGTGGTTTGCCTTTTCCTATGACCTCCAAGTAATCCATTAGATCGCCCGGATTGGTCAGTAAGGCCGCGACCGCTTTTCCCGCATCAAGCACACTGCCCCCGCCGATACCGATCACGATTTGAAACGGCTTCTTCCGAGCCGTTTCGGTTACCCGGATAATCATATCGATTGTAGGCTCGGTGGAGATATGTACAAGGGTATGTTTCAGGTTCTGACTAGTGATATCATCGAGAACATGCTGAATCCGCTGTGGGTTGGGACCGGTCAATACGAGTGCAGTATTGCCGTATTTGAAAGCAATATCTCCGAGCTGACGAATACTATCGACGCCGAAAAGAATCCGATTTGCCGTAGCGAATTCAAACCGCATATTGCTCTCTATTGGCTTATATCCCAACTATTTTCGTCGGGAAAGATGTTGTTGTATTTGATGCTGCTTCTGGGTGAAGCCATCATGTCAGTAACAGTGGTGCGCCATTTCTGATAATGGTTCGTTTCTTTGTGTCTGGCCGGATCCTCTGCCGTACGATACACTTCCACAAGCACAAACCGGGTTGGATCATCCTGTTGCTGTACCACATCAAAACGGGCAATTCCCGGTTCCTTGATACTATTCTGAGCATTTTCCAGCGTGGCCAGTTTGAACGCCTCGACCTGATCCGACTTGACTTCTACAAACACATGCACAATCAACATAACCAATCCTTTCCTGTAATTGTCTCAGAGTCTATCGATATCGAGAGAAAGGTGCAACCAAGAGATCGATTTTCTTTCATCATGGGAAATGGGATGGATTTTAAGATTTTATAAGACCAAGGATTGTTGGATTGAATAATCTTTTACCTTTGCATCATTTTATTTGTCATCCCCTGGGAATGTTTCTTATGCTTTCTTTGGATAACCATATCGGGACGGTGCGCCTGATATAGGGTGGATGATAAGATAAGGACGAAAGAAATAAATGCGGGTACGTATTGAAGACAAGAGGGTGATTCAGTATCTGGCCCTGGTGGGGGCGGTTTCGGGCATTATTATCGCCCTGTTGGCCGTGTTCACCGAGCGGGCCAACGCTCTGGTCCAGTTGGAAGAGGAACGGCAATACGTCAAGGAGCATGCCCCGCTGTTGGCCTTGAGTGATTCGGAAGTCAAGTCCGGGGACAAACAGGTTTCCAGTGAAATTCTAAGCGCCACCAAAGTCGAGCTCATGGAGCGCCGGGCTCGTGTTTATGAGATGGAGGAAGGATTCTGGGCACGTCTGCCTTTGTGGGGTTTGATGGCAATCTCAATCGGTGCTGTAGGAGTAGGCGCCACGCTGGGATACGTTTTGTTCTGGAGTGTTTGCTGGATCCTTACCCTGATCGCGTTCATGTTGATTCGAAGCCTTTATCGTCTATTCCGTAAGATTTCTCCCGAACGTATCGATGCCGGCGGTATGCTGGCGCAGGCCACCGGCGGGCCTCACTGCCGCCAGAAGCGATTGCTGCCTTTGGTTATCAAGTGGTCGATCTTTGCTGTAGCCGCCATTATCCTGATCATCCTGTTACTACGGCAGAATCTCATTCCCTTGCCCGATTGGCTGCATGTCGGATAGAATGATCACCTTTGCCGTTTAAAGACAGCAACCACATCACGAGTCTGGCCGTACGACTGGTTCGTATCGAACGCCGTTACCAGTTCCCAGCCATTCCGCCCCAGATTGTTCATATAACCCTCGAACGCTTCCGCATCCACTTTTCCGCCGAAAAACCCGGTCGCTTCCAACTTTAAAACCTTATATTCCCATTTCATATGGAATCTCCCTGTACCGACAATTCGGAATTCTATTGATTCTGTTTAGCACTCATTCTACACTAGGATGCCAGTTACAAACAGTATTTCAATAGGAGAAGATGCTATGAGAAGGCAGAAAGTTACTCTGTACGTGAGTCTTGTCGGTTTTGGACTTTGTGCCATAACGGGGTGCGGTTCTCGGGGGCTGGCAAAGACCGAATTACTGGTGGAACTGCCGGACTACTGCAACACGCCGGATGCCATGGCGATGTTTGCCGACGGCAGTTTTCTGTTGTCGGTACCGAACTATAACGACATCTCCGTACCTGCCGAAATCATGAAGGTCTCAGCGGATAATAAAGTGACACGATTCTTCACTCCTCCCGCTCATCCCGACTCCGGCAGGGCCGGTCCGATGGGAATCTGCCTGGCGCCTTCGGGGGATGTATATTATGCCGATAATCAGTTTGGCGATAACAGCCATGAAAAATCACGCGTTATGCGAATCGAGATCAAAAACGGCAAGCCTATTCAGGCCCAAGTCGTGGCATCTGGTCTGAATGTTGCTAACGCTGTTGTTATACGTAATGGTTATTTATATATCAGTGATTCTGTTATGGTTCCCGGGTCTGAGCCGTTGGTCAGCGGGGTACTGCGATTTCGGATCGGTGAGGAGGGTATTACACTAAAAAGCCCGGTTCGAGAGGATCCGCATCTAATCGCTACGATAGAATCACATAACATCGATATTGGATATGGTGCGGACGGCTTGTGTTTCGATCCGAGCGGCAACCTCTACATCGGAAATTTCTCTGACGGCACGATTCATAAGCTCCAATTCGATAACCAAGGTAATGTCATTTCCAATAGCATTTGGGTGAACGATCCGAAAATGAAATGCGCCGACGGCCTGTTTTATGATAAAGGTACGAACGCCATCTATGTGGCGGATATGATCCAGAATGCCATTCAAGTGGTTACCCTGGACGGCAAAGTCAAAACATTGGCCAGAAATGGCGATACCGATGGGATCGGGGGAAGCCTCGATCAACCCTGTGAAGCGATTGTACGCGACAACGAGGTAATTGTCTCAAACATGGACTGGCCCTTTCCCGGCATTGTAAATACCACATTTGACAAACCATATACACTATCCGTGATCCCGTTAGAAGAATAGTCCGTAGTACAGGAGGGTATTGAAATGAAAAACAGTTCGTTTTATAGACGTGACTTTATAAAGACCGCAGGTGTATTGGCTGCAGTAACCTCGTCCGGACTTGCTCCCAGCTTGTTTGCCGTCGAATCCAAAGAAAGAAGCGGTCCTAAAATTGGCTGTACAAGCTGGTGTTTTCACAGCTTTGCCGCGGGTACAAACCCGGAAGAAGCGATCGAACTCATCGGCCGGATTGGCTTTGACGGTATCGAGCTGATCCTGCTGGGACGGGACGATATCACGAACTATTGGACCGGGCCGACCATTAACCGGATCCAGAAGCAGTTAGACCGATGGAAACTGCAGGTCTCGCAATTTGTTCTCTTTCAACCGGTTGTGGAAGGCCTTTCCAGTCTCAATCCGGACGAGCGTAAAAGAAACCTGGACTATTTTGAAACCGGCTGCAAAATCGGCAGAAAATTCAACGCTCCCGTCGTCAATATCGTTGCACCCTGGCCCCGCGAGTTGGGCCAGGGCCAGGGCTACATCCCACGGTATTATGAAATGCCCAATCCGCAGCCGGATCAGAAATATCATATCAATATGACCGCCGATTTCGACTGGGACCGGATCTGGGCCCAATATATCGATACGACCAAAGCCTGCCTGGAACGGGCCAAAGCTCAGAAAATGAAAATGAGCATCGAGCACCACACCCATACCATTATCCCGGATACGACTGCCTTCCTGCGCTTGTGGGATGCGATCCGCGATCCGGCTCTCGGGCTCAATCTCGATGTAGGCTGGACCCTCCTGCAGCGGGAATATCCCCCTGTGGCCGTACACAAAGCCGGCCCCCGCCTGATGAATCTGCATATGCGGGATATCGACGGGGCAATGCGGCAATTTGTGCATATCGGTCATGGCGTGATGGACTTCAAGGCGATCTGCGATTCGCTCAAGGCGATTCAATTTGAGGGATTCCTGTCCATCGAGCAGGATAAGTATCCCGGCGATATGGAAGAAACCTGCATACGATATCTGGCCATGATGAAAGAATATCTGGCGTAAGGGTATGAGTAGTTTCGCCCTTTTACAGCAGGTCTAATTCCTGTAATAAGATGTCAAGCCGGTCCGGCCCGGTAAATTGCACGGCCTGCATTCCGACGGCCTTCGCGCCAAATACGTTGTGGGAAAGATCGTCTATATAGAGGCATTTTTCCACAGGCGTATCGACATGCCGGCTTGCCTGGAGATAAATTTCCTTGTGCGGTTTCATTACACCAACCTGATAACTGAGGGTGGGTTGGGAAAAGACGGATAAAAAGGGAAAATTGCCGGAGAGGTAATCCCAGTGTAACGGATCAGTATCGGATAAAAGACCCAACCTGACATTGCGTTCCAGCCGACGCACGATCTCTTCCATACCGTTCATTGGGCTAAAAATCCCGCACCAGAGCCGGGCGAATTCCTCAAATCCGACGGTAAGACCGAACTTCTCGCACAGTGAGGTATGAAATTTCTCCGAACTGATACGACCGGTATTATACCGAACCATCAGATCATCCTTCATGATCTGTTCCACTACCTGCTCCGGATCTTCCTCCGGCAGCCGGGCCAGCACATTCCGACTGAGCTTGTGAATATCTACATCCACCAGTACTCGCCCCAGGTCAAAAATCACGGCTTCTGTTGATTTTTTGGCTCTCATGCCTGTTACTTCCTTAGCATGCTTATTCAGAATTCGGTTCTATGTACTCTTTCATCTGGCATCTTTCCAGAAAAAACTGTCTCAGGTTCTGTAGGCAAAGGGTGCACGTAAAGAAGAATTATGATAGGTTTTCAGTAGATATATGAATCACGGGAGGCTAAATTGTGTAAGACGTACGCGGAATTTGTCGTATATATAGTGAAACGTATAGGGTAAGAAAAAACAGAACTGGAGATCAAATATGAAACGAGTCATGTTATTTATTATTGTGTTTTTCATCCTATCTTTAACCGTTCTCGTTCCAGCTCAGGACAAATCAACACAACCTCAGACCGTACGACGGTCCTCAGCGCCTGTCAGAGCGGCATTGCCTGCCCGGTCACGAAATTCACGAAGTATGGATACGGCCCGGATAATGAATACGCAATTGCAGCAGATGGAAAAAATGATCGAGCAGAAGAAACAAGAATTTGGCGCAGAGATTGATGAACTAAGAAAAGTCCTGGCTCTGGCCAAGTCGGAAAAAGCCGCCAAAACCGTCGAAGCCCTCCAGAAAATCATTGACCGCAAGCAAAAAGAGCTGGATGATCAGATTCAATCCTATCAAAAGCGCCAGGAACAGATGCAGGAACAGCTTAAAAAACGCTCCGAAGCATTGATGAAACGCCGACAAACGACTACCCAAAAGACCGAAACAAAACCGACTACAGCTCCAAAACCGGTACAAAAGAATACGGAAAAAGAGGAGAAAAAATAATCCGTCGATCCGGTGGATCCCGCCTGTTTCCGGACCGGGATGAAAAGAAAGACAAATGGTAAATGTGCCGGATGGTGGATTGACGGAGGTCCTATGGTCGATGTACTGCGAGAGTTTGGGCTGGCGTTTGTGCCGATGTTCGTGGCGGTGGACGCTATCGGCATCTTGCCCATTTTTTTGAGCCTGACTGAAAATATGGAACATGCGACGCGTAAGCGGACCGTGTGGCAGTCAGTGCTGACGGCCATGGCCGTCGCTGTTGTCTTCGTATTTGTGGGTCGGGGCTTGTTTCGCATGCTGGGAATCACCATGTACGATTTCATGGTCGCCGGCGGCGTCCTTCTGTTTATCATCGCTACGCTGGATCTGATCAGCGGCGTCAAGATTGCCCGCCGGATCGAGGCGATCAGTGTGGTCCCGCTGGGCATCCCGTTGATTGCCGGCCCGGCCGTACTGACGACCGGCCTGATGCTCGTGGGCGTGCACGGATACGGCATTACCCTGGCGGCGATAGCGGTCAATATCATCATTGCCGGGGCAGTGCTTCTCAGTGCCGATTTCTGGCGCCGGATACTGGGCAGCGACGGTTCCCATGCCGTGTCAAAAGTGGCCAGCCTGCTCCTGGCCGCGATCGCCGTGATGTTGCTGCGAAAGGGTATATACGGGATTTTCCCCGGCCTGTCCGGTTGATCTGCCGGAAAACCGAAAGCCGGCTTGGATCCCGGCATGACAAAGAAGAAAAAGAGGGACTGGTACGTTCGTCCGTCAGGACGGTTGTACCTGTCCCCTTTTTCCAGCGACAAGCTATTTTCGAGGTATTGGGTGCCATGCCCACGCTTGCGTGGGCATGCTATGGGGAGGGCAGTGTTTGCCAATTCTCACTCAGAATACGCAAATCCACTAGCGAAACTTTCCCGTCGCCGTTGACATCCGCAGCGCCGAGAATTGTTGCATCCCCGGAATTCAGCCATCGCTCCGCCAGATAGAACAGATCCTGGACCTCGGTTCCATCCGGATAGGTCAGATACTGAATGTTTTCAGGAACCTGGAAAAGAAACTCACAGGTTTGAAATGACAACGACCAGAGAGTATAATCCTGTGGATATGAACGATCCACGGATGGAATCTTTGTGAGGATGGCAGCAAGTCATGGCAGATAAAGGATTTACGCATCTCCATTT
>JAFGPC010000157.1 GCA_016926155.1 Sedimentisphaerales bacterium | reverse complement strand
TTTGGCAAAATCTCCCCGAACAAAAACAAGATCGGCGTCATGATCATGGTGGCATGTGCTTCGGCGGCGTGCTGACTGTCCCCATACCGGATCAACATATAGGTGACCAGGCTGGTGACCAAATAATTTGCCAGGTTATTCCCGGTTAACAGAGAAAGCATCAAACCATGACTGTCGCTGATGATTTTTGCCAGAAGAGAGTACATAGGCCGATGCTGTTGTATCCCCAGACGGAGGCGGAATCGACTGAGGCGGTATACTCCCGTTTCCGATCCGGCGAAAAAGGCAGCCAGCAAGATCAGGATCAGGCAAAACAGGATTTGCATCGCTAGAGTCACGTTGATTTTTCCTTATCGGCGAGTGGTTTCAGGGAAATTGTGATCGACTCGACACGGTGTTTTGACATCTCTTCTACTTGTATTTCGATATTATCCAAACGCACGATATCTCCCGGCCTGGGCAGTCGTCCCAGCAGAGCAACAGTTATTCCGCCCACAGTGGAAACCCGGAGTTCACTGGGATCAACACCGAACATATCGGCCCAATCATGGATCGGCTGATCCCCGGCGAGACGATAGGTCAGCGGCCCCAATTGTTCCACCGGTCTGGTTTGATGAATGGTTTGAGTGGAACCAAATAACTGATCGATAATATGGTCTTCACGGATCAGACCGACGATGCCCCCGTATTCGTCTACGACAAGAACGGCATCGTCGTGTGTTTTTCGAAAGTAGGCAAAAAGCGATTCAACGGTTTTTTGTTCCGGGACAAATAAAGGAACATGCAGCAATGGACGAATCGGAGAATCCGGATGCAGCATCAGATCCCGAAGATGTAGCAAGCCGATAACATTGTCGGTTCGTTCTTCGTAAATCGCTACAACATCGATACAGCGATCTTGCATGATTTGACGAATCATTTTTCCCTGGTCAGTTACATTACAAAGGAGCATATCCACTCGCGGCACCATCACGTGACGGGCCTTGAGCATCCCGAATTCCAGCACCTCGCTCATCAATCGACTTTCCGGCTCGCTGATCAGACCCTGCTGTCGTGAGGCGTTCAATAGGCTTTTGAATTGGTCGATCGTTGCCTCTTGAGCGGATGTCGGACTGGGGGATCCCAGCAGCAGCCGAAGCATGGGCGTGACCATCCATGTTTGCATAAAGTGCAATATTGGTCCCAGGATTCGGACACTTATGAAACAAATCGGAGCGGCCCAGAGGACGACCGAACGGGATCGAGAGTACGCCATGGATTTTGGCAGCATCTCTCCAAACAATAAGACAGCGAAAAAAGAAGCGATTGCGACAATGATGGCAGTCGTGTGCCCGACTTTGTCGTTCAGATTGACTGTTAAAACACTGGCCAGAGAGAAGAAAAGAACGTTAACCAGCATGTTTCCAAGGAGCAAAGTGGTCAATAACCGTTCGGGATGCTGCAACAGCCAGCCGGCCATCTGCTGTAGCTTATTCGTGGAGGTACGGAACGATCGCAATTCCCGTCGTGAAAGATTGAAAAAAGCGGTCTCCGATCCGGAGCAGAACGCTGAGCAAAACAGCAGAATCATCATGAAACCGATGCGCCACAGGTTGGCAAGCAAAACATCCACGCTTACCGGTCCTCGCTCCCGTCCAGACTCCATTCGGTTTTCTTGGGCAGTCCAAGTGTAAAAGTGGTCCCCCGGCCCGGCTCGGAAACAACCTGGATAATGCCGTTATGTTCCTCCAACACGCGCCGACAAAAAGCAAGCCCTAATCCGGCTCCGTTACGTGAGGCGGATTGTCCCTGTACCTTGGTTGTAAAGAAAGGATTAAACACCTGTTCCAGGTGTTCCGGGGCGATCCCGCTGCCGGTATCTTGGAAATCTATACGAATTTGTTCCGTGGTTTCGGCGGCTTGAATGGTCAACGTGCCGCCGCCTTGCAGCATCGCTTCCCGCGCATTCAAAATCAGATTCATAAACACCTGTTGCAGACAGACCCCCTCGGCCCAAACGGTAAGATCAGGATCGATGTCTTTACACACACGAATACCGTCTTTCTTGAAGTCGCGGGCGATACAGGCAAAAATTTCTTCCACAAGATCGACCAGTCGATGCTGTTGTTTTGGTTGCATCCGGCCGCGGGCCATGGCCAGCATGCTTTCTAGGATTTGTGTTGCCCGTTCGCTGTTTCGCATCGTTTTTTTAAGCGTTTTTCGAATCAGTGCCGGATCATCCGGATTCTGAAGAGCCAGTTCAGCATACGTTCCCAGAGGGGTTAGAATATTGTTCATCTCATGGGCGATCATCGCACTGACCAGGCCGATATTGGCTAAGGCCTGCATCTGCCCGATTTCATTACGCAAACGGTCATTTCGCTGCCGTTCGTGTTGCAGGTTTTGATGCAGAGAACGCCTTTTTTCCAGCAGAGATGCCACTTTCGGCCTCATTTTTTGATTTCAATTTGTCCGTACCGTACTTTACAATGGGATTCCGCCATGTCAATGCTGGTATGCGGAGTCATTATTGTATCGGTTATTGGTTTGGATTTCCTTGAAGGATGGATACCGAGAGAATACGGGACGAATTGCTGGAGCTGCTGAACGAGCAGGGAATTACGGTTCGTTTCGAGGCAATGGGCGGCGGCGGAGATGGATTGTGTACTTTGAAAGATAGACAGGTTTTTTTTGTGGATACCCAATCCTCGCTTCTCGAGACCGCGATTGCAACTGCTCAGGCGGTGGCCCGCAATGTTCCCGTTGATTCGATCTACCTACGACCCCAAGTGCGTGAATTCATTGAAAAATATTCTCGGGATACTGGGGATATGTAAAGCCATGAAGAAAGGGGCACCTCATTCTGTATAATCAATTGTTTGCTGTTGATAGTCCAAAATACTAGAAATCTGCAAGGAATTGGGAAATCGATTCGTCTTCCTTCCTAAGGAAGAATATGCGCACAGGTAAATGTCCTTTAGAATAGTGCAATTCTCTATTTTTTGGTAGGTTTGCCCGGCCAAAAGGGTGAAAAACAAAAAAATCGAATTTGCCCAGAAACTATAATTTTGGTATTTTGATCGCTTGTAAAATTGCGGATCTCCGGTTTTTTCAAATAATGCTTCGTTACGAGATGTGGATTTATTAGGGGAATAGGATGGTTCCCTACGTGGTTTTTTAAAGTTGTAGGAAGCACAGAGATTAGAGGAATATGCTGGAAATCCATTGTAAAATACGTATACTAACATAATTCTGTTTTTGGAACGGAACCGAGTGGAATATTAGTATTGTAAGGAGAGGAAAACGATGGGTAGACCCGTAACACTCTTTACCGGACAATGGGCGGACCTTTCCCTGAAGGATCTGGCCAAAAAGGCGGCCTCATGGGGCTATGAGGGTTTGGAACTGGCCTGCTGGGGCGACCATATGGACGTAGCTAAGGCGGCGCAGGACAAGAAGTATTGTGAGCAGCAGCTCAAAATCCTGGAAGGTAACGGCCTGAAGGTCTGGGCCATCAGCAACCACCTGGCCGGACAGTTGATCTGTGATGTGCTCGACCCGCGACATGACATGTTTATACCGAAAGAACTGCAGGGTAGCAGTGTGGACCCGGAGAAAAAACGGGCCTGGGCGATCGAGGCGATCAAGAACAGCGCACGTGCGGCCAAAAATCTTGGCTTGAAGGTCGTCAATGGCTTTACCGGTTCGTCGATCTGGCAGTATATTTACAGCTTTCCTCCGGCCAGCGATGCCATGATCGAGGCGGGATTCAAGGATTTCGCGGACAAGTGGAATCCGATTCTGGATGTGTTCGATGAATGTGGTGTGCGATTTGCCTTAGAAGTGCATCCTACCGAAATCGCCTTCGATATCGTTACTGCCAAACATGCATTGGAAGCCATTGAATATCGCGAAGCGTTCGGATTTAACTTTGATCCGAGCCACCTTCACTGGCAAATGGTCGATCCGGTTCGCTTTATCCGTGAATTCCCGGACCGTATTTATCACGTGCATATGAAAGATGCAGCTCTGCAACTGGATGGTTACAGCGGCATTCTTGGATCACACCTGAACTTTGGCAAACAGGAACGGGGATGGGACTTCCGTTCCTTGGGACATGGCGGCGTGGATTTTGAAGAAATCATCCGTGCCTTGAACCATGCCGGGTATCAGGGCCCGTTGAGTGTGGAATGGGAAGACTGCGGTATGGATCGCGAGCATGGAGCGGCGGAAGCATGCGAATTCGTCAAAAATGTGGATTTTGCTCCTTCGACGCATGTATTTGATGAGGCGTTCGACAAGTAAGCCGATTTTGGTCGGTATGCAACAGCGGAAAGACTTTTAAGCCATGGAGGTGGCCGGGGTGTCACCTCCATGGCCGTTATTACCAGTCGAAGTGTCTGGTTCTTTAGGGTAAAATAACGCTCTCTTTTGTGCACGGGAGTGTGAGTGAATGGGCCAAAAGCCTGGTGTAAGTAGCTGGCAATCAAAGTGGAGCGAGCATCGTCCGAAGCGACGGTGGGCCGGAGGTTTTGATCCGGCGGGTGGAGTCGGAGGAGGTATAGGGGCGTTATCATCTGGAATTCAATTTTTTGAATCCTTTTTTTCACTTACTCTGGACAGTGTGTCTGACATTTGATTGAGGAGAATATAATGGCCGTAAAAAAATTGAATCGTCGTACATTTCTAAAGTCAACAGGGATTATGACAACCGGAACAGTCGTATTTCCCTATGTGGTTCCGGATTTGGTTTTAGGGACCGAAGCCCCTAGTGACCGCATTGTGATGGGATTCATCGGAACGGGCAAACAGAGCCAGCATCTGCTACGGTCTTTCATGAATGCAAGAGGCACACAGGTTGTGGCCAACTGCGATGTGGACAAGCTCAAGCTTGAACGCAATATGAAAATGACAACAGACTTTTATGCCAAAAAGACGGGCAACGCCTCTTATGACGGCGTCGAGGCCTACGATGATTTTCGTGAATTGCTGGCCCGACCGGACATCGACGCCGTCGTGATCTCCACTCCCGACCACTGGCATGGATTGCACACAGTATATTCCGCCAAGGCGGGCAAAGATATTTATTGTGAAAAACCACTCGGACACAATATTATTGAATGCCAGGCGATGGTCAAGGCCGTCCGCCGCTACGACCGCGTGTTTCAGACCGGTTCGATGCAGCGGTCGGACAGCAAATTCCATCATGCCTGCGAACTGGTGATCAACGGATATATCGGTGATATTAAGAAGGTGGTAGTCAATGTGGGCGGGCCGCCCAAGGCCTGTGATCTTCCGGCTATGGAAATCCCTGACTATCTGGATTGGGAGATGTGGAACGGTCCGGCTCCGGCTCGGCCCTACCATTCGGAATTGAGCCCTCATATCAGCAAGGATATCTTCCCGAACTGGAGAAACTATAAGGAGTACGGTGGTGGCGGCATGACCGACTGGGGCGCACATCATTTTGACATCGCTCAATGGGGCCTTGGAATGGACCGCACCGGACCGGTCGAAGTAATCCCGCCGAATGGTAAGGATATAAAGGTTTTGACCTATAAATATGAAAACGGAATCACCATGGTGCGGGCTGGCTCCGAAGAAGGGCACGGAAACGTCAATGGTGTCTTGTTCATCGGAGACAAGGGCAAGGTCGAGGTTAATCGCGGTTATCTAAAGACTTGGCCGGACAATCTTGTCAACCAGAAAATAGGTCCCAATGAGACCAGGCTTTATGATAGTCGGAACCATTATATGGATTGGCTGGATGCAATTCGAGCCCGGACCAAACCGATTTGTGATGTGGAAATCGGTTACAGTACGGTTGTTGTCTGCCATATGGGTAACATTGCCTATGAATTGAAACGTCCCCTTCGATATGATCAGAGACAGCAACGGTTCATTGCAGATAATGAAGCCAATCGTTTGATGGGGCGGGTTATGCGAAGCCCGTGGAGAATCTGATCCAGTTTTGGTTTTGGCGGAAACTGAAATGCTTTTCCCGATTGGGTGTCGGGAGCGAAAATTTGAATGCGGGCCTCTATAAGGAAAGGGGTAACGATGAAGAAGTGCGTAACGGGTTTGATGTGTACAGTAATGGTCCTGTCGGCCGTGTCGATCGTCTCGGCTGAAGACGGCTGGATCCCTCTCTTTAACGGGAAAGACCTGACCGGATGGAAGGCCAATGAAAACACCGGGACATTTTATGTCCGCGATGGGATGATTGTGGCCAATGGAAATCGAAGCCACCTGTTCTATATGGGGCCGGTTTGCAATGCCGATTTCAAGGACTTCGAATTCAAGGCCGAAGTGATGACTAAACCGAGCAGCAACAGTGGCATCTATATCCACACCCGATACCAGGATAGCGGCTGGCCGGCCTATGGCTATGAAAGCCAGGTCAACCAGACACAAAGCGATCCGCAAAAGAGCGGCGGTCTGTATGATGCGGCCAAGGTCAATCCATCTCCCGCCAAAGACAACGAATGGTATACACATCGGATCAGGGTCGAAGGTAACCATGTCCAGGTCTGGATTGCCGGGACGAAAGTGGTCGATTATGAGGAGCCGGAGAATGTCAACTTCCCAGGCTGGCCCAACCGTCGTCTCTCGCATGGAACGTTTGCCCTGCAGGGGCATGATCCAGGCAGCACGGCGTATTTTAAAAATATCATGGTCAAGCCGCTAGGAGGTTGCGAAGAAGGCTGGATTCGCCTGGATAATGGAAAGGACTTGACGGGCTGGAAAAAAGCAGTCGAAAGTCCCGAAACCTTCAGTGTCAGAGATGGTGCCATCGTGGCCAATGGAAATCGGTGTCATCTGTTCTATGAAGGACCTGTGCAAAACGCCGATTTTCGTAATTTTGAATACAAAGTCGATGTGATGACCAGGCCCAACAGTAATGGAGGTCTGTACTTCCATACGGAGTATCAGAGACGAGGCTGGCCGAGTAAGGGCTTTGAAGTGCAGGTTAACAACTCGTACAATCCCGATCCTCGTAAAACGGGCAGCCTGTATCAGGTTGTCGATCTGATGAATAAGAAACTGGTCGATGATGATGTTTGGTTTAGCGAGCATATCATTGTTCGTAACCGGGAAGTAACCATAAAGGTGAACGATCAGGAAGTGGTTTGCTGGCTGCAATCGGATGACTGGTCCAACGAAAATCGTCGGCTCGACCATGGTACCTTTGCCTTGCAGGGGCATGATCCCGGAAGCACTGTCTTTTACAAGAACATTCGTGTCAAGCCGCTCGATCCCGATCCGGCACTGCGGGGCAAATGGGTGGATCTGTTCGACGGGAAGACGTTGGCCGGATGGACACAGGTCAATGGGACTGCCAAATATGAAGTCGAAGACGGAATAATAGTTGGCACAGCCGTGAAGGATAGTCCCAACAGCTTTTTGTGTACGGATAAGTTATATGGCGATTTTCTGCTGGAGTTTGAGGTCAAAGTTGATTCTTCTTTAAACAGCGGCGTGCAGATTCGCAGCAACAGTTACAAGAATTATAATACTTTCCGGGTACATGGGTACCAGGTGGAGATCGCTACCAACGGTGAGGCCGGATTCATTTATGATGAAGCACGTCGAGGATGGCTCAGCACCGACCGGAGCGATCCGGCTGCACGAGCCGCTTTCAAGGACGGTCAGTGGAATAAGTACCGTGTCTCCTGTATCGGCGATACGATCCGTACCTGGATCAACGATGTACCAGTGGCCAACGTAAAGGATTCCATGACCGATTGCGGATTTATCGGATTGCAGGTACATGGGGTCGGCGGAGAAGGCGGCCAGCAGGTCCGCTGGAGGAATATCCGGCTCAAGGACATGACCGGAGCAAAAGAAAAATTATCCGTGGCGGTTGTAACCGGCGGCCATGCCTATGAAGAGAAACCGTTCTGGGAAATGTTCGACTCGATGCCTCATGTTCAATATATGCATTGTGACCTGAGAGACGGCAGCGAACTATTTGAGGATATCAGCAATTGGAATTATGATGTCGTCGTCTTGTACAACATGAGTCAGAAGATCACACCGAAGCGACAGGCCAATTTCAAAAAGTTACTCGACGATGGTATAGGACTGGTAGCGCTGCACCATTGCATGGCGGCTTTTCAGGACTGGGACGAGTACAAAAATATCATTGGAGCCAAATATTATACAAAGCCTGTTGAAGGAAGGCCGGATTGCATATATCAGCATGATATAGATATGCCGATCCAGGTCGTGGATCAGGGACATCCGGTAACTCGGGGTTTGGCGGATTTTGTCATCCATGATGAATCCTACAAGAATTGTTGGCATGCGCCGGATAATCATGTGCTGTTGACCTGTTCACACGAGACCAGTGACAAGACGATCGCCTGGACTCGGGAATTCGGAAAGGCACGGGTGTGTACGATCCAATTGGGTCATGACGGCAAGGCTTACACCAATCCTAATTATCACCGACTGTTATCTCAGGCGATTGTCTGGGTGGCGCAATAAACCGGCTTATCCTTTATGGAAAGCCCATTGAAATTTAAGAAAAGGGTACGACAATGAAGCATTTCATAGCGTTGACTGTGTTTGTGCTGGTGATAGCGGTTTTGATCACCGGCGTAATTTGGGCTCAAGACAGGAAGCCCTCGGAGCAGGAAATCGCAAAAATGAAAGAGGCAATGCCGGCCAAGCCCACTGTCAAACCGGCACAGCCCAGAAAAATGCTGGTCTTTAGCCTGTGTCAGGGTTTTAAACACGGCTCGATCACATATTGGGATGAGGTCCTCAAGATTATGGGTGAGAAGAGCGGGGCGTTCTCCGTAGAAATCAGTCGGGATCTGTCTGTATTTAATGATGAATCGCTCAAGCAGTTCGATGTGATCTGTTTCAATAATACTACACAGCTAAAAACATCTCCCGAACAACGGAAAGCTATTCTAAACTTTCTGCAAAGCGGCAAAGGGATCGTGGGAATTCATGCGGCCACGGATAATTTCTATGACTGGCCTCAGATGCAGGAAATCATGGGCGGCAAGTTTACCGGTCATCCCTGGGGAGCGGGCGGTACGTGGGCGGTTAAGATTGACGAACCCAACCATCCGTTGACCAAAGCATTTGAAGGGAAAGGCTTTAAGGTCAAGGATGAAATTTATCGCACCGATCCACCAATGTATGATCGCAGCAAACAGCGTGTTTTAATGAGCCTGGATATGAGTGATCCAACGACAGCCGCCAAGAAGGAAAAGCCCGAGGATGACGATGTTGGAATTACTTGGATCAAGGAAGTCGGTAAAGGACGCGTGTTTTATGGTTCGCTGGGGCATAACAATCATCTGACATGGTGGACGCCGCTGCTTCAGCATTATCTGGATGGGATTCAATTTGCTATAGGTGATTTGAAGGTGCCTGTTCAGCCGCAAGGTAAGTGAATTCGATTGTCTTACGGTCTCAAGGAAGTGAAAAGACAGTTGCCGGCAGATAGACAAAGACAAAAAATGTAATAAGGAGAATAAAATGAGTCGACGGATGCGATTCGTTTATATGACTATAGTGGGTTTGATTTGTCTTGCAAGTCGACAGCCGGCATGGTCTATAACTGACGAGGAGATTAGTAAGATAACAGAAGCCGCTCCTTCCAAGGCGTCCGTGGCTCCAACCCCACCCAGAAAGATGCTGGTCTTTAGCCTGTGTAATGGGTTTAAACATGGCTGTATACCGTATTGGGACAAGGCTCTGGAGGTCATGGGGCAAAAGAGCGGGGCGTATTCTGTTGTAATCAGCCGGGACATGAGCATTTTTAATGGTGACTATCTCAAACAATTTGATGCCATCTGTCTGAACAACACGACAAAATTGGAATTTACTCCCGAGCAGCGAAAGTCCTTGTGGGATTTTGTTCACAATGGAAAGGGACTGGTGGGAGTCCATGCGACGACGGATAACTTTTACAAATGGCCTGAGATGCAGCAGGTTATGGGGGGTACATTCACCGGACATCCTTGGACATCCGATGGAACATGGGCGTTTAAGATCGACGATCCGACACATCCGTTGACAAGGGCATTTGGCGGCAAGGGTTTTAGGATCAGCGATGAAATTTATCGTACGGATCCACCTCTCTATGAACGAAGCAAACAGCGGGTGTTGGTGAGTCTGGATGTCAGTGATCCGGCAACGGCTGCCAAAAAGGAAAAACCGGAAGATGATGATGTGGGTGTCACCTGGATTAAGGAAGTGGGAAAGGGACGGCTGTTTTATTCCTGTCTTGGACACAACAATCATCTCACATGGACTCCGTTTGTACTACAGCATTACTTGGACGGAATTCAGTATGCCATGGGAGATTTGAAGTCGGATGCGACGCCAATCCCGGCCGCTCTTGCGCCTTCTATAAGTTCACTGGGAGACAAGGAAAAGCAGATCGAAATTCTGTTGTCACAGATTGCCACGTATAACTATGGTGACAGCCGTGAATTGTTGACCCAGTTGACGGATCTGGAGCGCGAACTGAGTGACAACAAGACGGCCCTTGCCGCCTTGGAGCAAATGTTTATCGCCTTTTTACAATCGGATGCCACCCTGGCCGCCAAGCAGCATATCTGTCGTCGGTTGAGTATAATCGGAACCGAGGCCTCATCTGTCGTCTTGGCGGACATGCTTCGTAATCCGGAAACGGCGGATATGGCGCGGTACGCACTGGAATTGATTCCCGGTTCGGCGGTGGATGAAGCGCTGCGCAAGGCGATGGACACGGCCGATGATAACGCTAAGGTAGGCATTTTGAGCACCTTGGGCCTTCGCGGTGATGAAAAAAGTGTACCTATATTGGCCGAATACGTAACGGATTCGAATCCGGATATTGCCTCTGCGGCAGTTACGGGGCTAGGACAGATCGGGAATATGGTGGCCACGCAGGCACTGGGCGAGGCCAGGAAGAAGACAACCGGTGACCTGCAGATGATGGTGCTCGATGCCTATCTGAACTGTGCCGATAATCTCGAGATGGGCGGCAAGGTCGAAGATGCATTGAAAATCTACAAGGAGATTTTTGAATCCGATGTTCCGACAGTGATTCGAAGTGCTGCCTTGCGGGGGATGGTTTTCTGTTCGGACAAAGACGCCGGGATGATCCTCGTAGACGTCATTCGCAAGGGCGATCCGGAAATGACGGCCGTAGCCGTAGGATTGTTGAATGAAATTCGACAAGACGAGGAAATCAAGGCCGTAGCGAACGAAGTGAAAAATCTCCCTCCCGCTGGGCAAGTACAGTTGGTTACCGCACTGGGCAATAGGGGCAATCCGGTTGCGCGATCGGCCGTGGTTGCCACGACACAAAGCGATAATATGGATGTTCGGATTGCCGCATTAAAGGCATTGTCATCACTGGGGGATGCCGGCGTGGTGCCATTGTTGGCCAAGGCGGCGGCGATAACTTCCGGGACCGAACGCGAAGCGGCTCGGGAGACGCTGTACAGTATGCGGGATACAAAGGTAGACCAGGCCATTCTGGATGCCATCTCCACGTCAAATACCAAGGCTAGAGTGGAATTGATCAAAGCCGTTGGAGAACGAAATATCCAGTCGGCGGTCCCGATTCTCCTCAAGACGGCAGTGGATGCCGATCGAAACGTACGTACCGAATCCCTCAAGGTGCTTCGCAATCTGGCTGGGCCTGCGCAATTGCCTGTTTTGCTGGATTTACTGATGAAAGCCCAAAGCAGCACAGAACGCAGGGAGGCCGAAAGAGCCGTCAGTGCGGTCTGTGGCAAGCTGGAACCAGCCAGGGCAGTGGATGCCCTCGTAGCCCACTTAAATGGAGCCCCACCCGAAGGTCGAGCCTCTTTGATTACGCTTCTGAACCAGTTCGGCGGCCCCAAGGCCTTTGCCGCCGTAAAGGCGGGATTGAATGACAGCGATATGACCGTAGTCGATGCCGCCGTGAGAAGTTTGGCCGATTTTGCCGATGCACAACCGACCGCAGTGCTTCTTGATCTGGCAACGAATGCCGAGAAGGCTACGCATAAGATATTGGCATTACGCGGTTATATCCGGATGATCAGTTTGTCTCATATTTCTACCGGTGAGATGGTCAAAATGTGTAAAACGGCAATGACACTGGCCGAACGAGTACCGGAGAAACGAATGGTGCTGGCGGCTGCAGCAAAAATTCCTGACAAGCAGGCAGTCCTGTTTGTGGATCAGTTTGTAAATGATCCGCAGATTCAGGCTGAGGCCAAAGCCGCCAGGACGGAAATAGGACAACTTCTTAAGACCGTTGCTTTTATTAACGATACCGGACATTTGGATCCGGTCAATGCCAGAATCGTAGGATTGGGCGCAAAGCTGGACGACAATTCCAGGGCCATCGTTGCATGGGACGATGTGAACACTTCGTTGTCCTGGGATGTGGTCTTTGAGAAGGCCGGTACATATGAAATAGCACTTATGCAATCTGCCCAGGATGACGCCGGCGATTCATTTGTGATTGTGCTCGGTGATAAGCAACTTAAGAGTTTGGTTCGGAATTCGCAGGGGAAATTTACAGAAGTCCCGGTTGGGGAAATGAAGATTGACTCTGCAGGAGTGTATACTCTCGTCCTGAAGCCGGTTGAAAAGACTGGTGAAGAGATCATGAGTCTGCAAGGTGTCAACCTGTCCCGAAAAACCAATCTGGGCTCGAAAGTGATTCTGACCGGTTCGGACTTCAGCGCCTGGCAGGGCGATACCGGTACATGGATAATCTGTGGGGATACGAAGCTCAAACCCGGTGATGAGAGTAATCTGGCCTGCCAATGGGGCAACGGAGTGTTTGTCAATGGAGACGATGGGCGAACGGTGTATTTATTCAGTAAAGCTCAGTTTGGAGATTGTGTTGCCCATATGGAGTTCATGGTTCCCAAAGGCTCGAATTCCGGTGTGTATTTTCAGGGACGCTATGAGATCCAGATCTTTGACAGCTATGGTATTGCCGCACCGAAATACTCAGACTGCGGAGGCGTCTATGAACGTTGGAAAGACGATAAGGGCTATGAAGGAGTTTCACCCTTGGTCAATGCTTCACTGCCGCCGGGACAGTGGCAGAGTTTTGATGTGACTTTTCAAGCACCGCGATTTGACGCGACCGGTAAAAAAATTGCCAACGCCAAATTTGTCAAGGTTGAGCATAATGGCAAGATCATCCATGAGAATGTGGAATGCACCGGTCCGACGCGGGCAGCTCAGTTTGATGATGAAAAACCACTGGGACCCCTGGTTCTGCAGGGGGATCATGGGCCTGTGGCGTATCGGAATATCTGGGTGGCGCCGATGGATTAATCGATCATGATTATGTTTCAAATAAGGAAAGGAGATACTATGCGGAGATGGGTGTTTGGAGTTGGATTTCTGTGGTTGGCTGTCGTAACGGGGCAGGCATTCGCCGAACGAATCGATCCGTTGATGGGGGACTGGCAGGGAAAGTATGAAACGACATATGGTGACCACGGACAGTTTGTTTCACAGATCATCGCCTTGGGCGATGGAAAGTATCAAATCAAGAATCTTGACCAGTTCGACACGCGGACAGAGCCTATGCATGTGCTGGATGCTGTACTGAAAGGCAGCCATGTAACATTTTCCAGTCCGGACAATGTATGGGAAGGACAGGGCACAGTAGAAGGGGATGTATTTAAAGGCAAGTTCTCCGGAGAAGACAGCGGCGATTTTGAAATGCATCATGTGGTGCGACTGAGTCCGACACTGGGCGTCAAACCGCCCAGCGGTGCCATTGTTCTGTTCGACGGAAAAGATTTCAAAGAGTGGGAGGCTGTGGGAAGTTTTGCCGGCCTGGTGGATTTGGCGACTTTGATCGGTGGAGACAATGCGGCAGCGTATCTGGTGTCGAGAATCTGGTCTCAATCCAATCAAAATGGAGTCCTCGAGGTCGGCAGTGACGATGGAGTCAAAGTCTGGCTCAATGACAGGCTTATTCACGCCAATAATGCCAGCCGGGGCGTCACACCGGGACAGGACAAGGTCAAGGTGGAATTCAAAACGGGCTGGAATGAATTGATGCTCAAGGTAGTCAACGGTGCCGGCGGCTGGGGTGCATGTGCACGTCTGGCCGATGAACAGGGCAAAATTCTGGAGGGAGTATACGAGACGCCCGTTAAAGAAAATGGATGGGCGGCGACTCGCGAGTCGTTTGAGAAAAACAACGGCTTTTTGACGATATGGATGATCACCGGTCCGTATCGAAGCGAAGGGAAAGACGGCTCGCAGATTTTCGATGTGAAGATGGGACCGGAGTTGGAAGGAAAAGAATGCAAGTGGATTCCGATCAAACTCGGAGATGACAAGGATCAGGTGAAGTGGAAAATCGTGGACGGTGCCATGCAGGTTGGCGGCAGTTCCATCGTCACAAAACGAAAATTCAAGGATTTTAAACTCCATATCGAATTTCGCACTCCGTTTATGCCGACAGCCCGCGGACAGGGACGTGGCAACAGCGGTGTCTATGTGCAGGGGCGATACGAAGTGCAGGTATTGGATAGTTATGGCCTGGAAGGAGCCGACAATGAATGCGGAGGCATTTATCAAGTGGGACGACCTGCGGTCAATATGTGTGCACCTCCGTTGCAGTGGCAGACGTATGATATGGACTTTAAAGCCCCACAATTCGACAAGGAAGGTCGTAAAACTTCCCCGGCTGTCTTGACGGTTGTCCACAATGGCGTTACAATACACTATGAGCGTGTGTTGCCCGGTCCCACCGGCGGGGCACTGGACGGCAATGTCGATCAGTCCGGCGGGATCATGCTGCAGGATCATGGCAATCCCGTACAATTCCGCAATATTTGGATTGTTGAAACGTCTGATTCCATAGGAAAATAGGGGATAGAAACAGACTGGTAAGTCTTCCGTGCATAGGGAGCTTAACGGAGATAAATAGAAACACAAGCAGTGGGTATTTTTTTTGAGGAATACACGAATGAAACAAAAAAACAAAAATCACGACCGAGTTTCACGGCGCACATTCATGGGAAGTACGATAGCGGCGGCAGCGGCATTTACGGTAGTGCCTCGTCATGTTCTGGGCCAGGGAAGGCAGGCGCCCAGTGATAAGCTCAATATTGCCGGTGTGGGAGTCGGCGGTATGGGCAATGGAAACATTAACAATTGTAAGAACGAAAATATCGTAGCTCTTTGCGATGTGGACTCGAAGTATGCCGGACGTACCTTTGAGCAGTTTCCCAAGGCTCGCCAATGGAAAGATTTCCGAAAAATGCTCGACGGGCAAAAGGAAATCGAAGCAGTTGTCATTGCAACGCCGGATCATGCCCATGCCATTGTTGCACTGGAAGCCATGAAACGGGGCAAACACGTATATGTGCAGAAGCCACTGACACGAACAGTTGGAGAGGCCCGGATACTAACCCAGGCGGCTCGCAAGTATAAAGTGGCCACACAGATGGGCAACCAGGGGCATTCCGGCGATGGTGTTCGTGATATCTGCGAGTGGATCTGGGCCGGCGTAATCGGCGAAGTCAAGGAAGTGCATGCATGGACCAACCGTCCCGTCTGGCCGCAGGGGATCAAGGAACGCCCCCCGGCCCAGCCGGTGCCGGATACTCTCGATTGGGATCTGTACTGTGGGCCAAGTCCGCTTCGTCCCTACAATGAAGCCTATCATCCATTCAAGTGGCGCGGTTGGTGGGACTTTGGTGCCGGGGCCCTGGGAGATATGGCCTGTCATGTGTTGGATCCGGTTTTGTCGGCATTAAAGCTTAAATATCCGATGTCTGTCTGGGCTTGTGCGACAGAAGTCAACGATGAAACCTTCCCTCTTGCTTCTGTTATTCGATTTGAATTTCCAGAGCGGGAAGAAATGCCCGCCGTTAAGGTCAACTGGTATGACGGTGGAATGAAGCCTCCACGTCCGGATGAGTTGGATGATCGGCGCGATATCAATCAGGCCTCCAGTAATGTGTTATTCATGGGCACCAAGGGTGTTCTGCGTTGCGGTGAATACGGCGACAATCCACAACTGCTTCCGTATTCGCGGATGCGGGATTTCGTCAATAACAAACCCCCGCAAACCCTGGAGCGGATCAAGACCAGTCATGAAGGGAACTGGATCCAGGCATGTAAAGGCGGCAAGCCGGCAACCTCGAATTTTGACTATTCCGGTCCGTTCACGGAGATGGTCGTAATGGGTAATCTGGCTCTCAAGCGGCTTGGAAAGAAGCTGCTATGGGATGGCGAAAATATGAAGTTTACCAATGACGATGAAGCCAATAAATACGTTCTCTTACCCGCACGCAAGGGTTGGGAGCTGAAGCTATAAAGAAAAATGAAAGGGTGCATTCGCCTTGTTCGTCTGGATTTACGGACGGCTTGGCAGTGCAGCAGTCAAGAAAAGCCGACTTCTGTAAAAAAACAGGGATTGGCTTTGCTTGCAGAGGGTGTAGAACAAAAGCCGTTTAATGTAGGAGATTGGTAATGTTGAAAAAAATGATGGTTTTGGTGATTCTGATGATGATCGCCTCGACAGTTTCGGCACAGCGCCAAGCACGTGGACCTCGTATGGCTCATCCGCCACGGGATGTTTACCAGGGCTGGCGTGTGGGAACACAGGCTTATACATTTAATCGCTTCACTTTTTTCGAAGCAGTGGACAAAGCCGCCTCTTTGGGACTAAGCTGGATCGAGGCCTATCCAGGGCAACGTCTATGCAAGGAAAAGCCAAACGCTCAGATGATCCATACTATGGATGAAGCCCTCCGTCAGGAAGTCAAGGCCAAACTGGCTGAGAATGGGATTCGATTGATCGCTTATGGTGTGGTCGGCTTGCCCAATAATGAAGCCGAGTGTAGAAAAGTTTTCGATTTCTGTAAGGATATGAATATCCGTTATATCGCCTCAGAACCTCCGGAAGAGGCGTTCGACATGCTGGACAAACTGGCCCAGGAATATGAAATCGGCATAGCGATTCATAACCACCCGGAACCGTCCCACTACTGGAATCCGGATACGATCTTGAAGGTGTGCGAAGGCCGCAGCCGATTTATCGGGGCCTGTGCCGACACGGGACACTGGACCCGAAGCGATATTGATCCGCTCGAAGCAGTCAAGAAACTGAAGGATCGAATCCTTTATTTCCACTTCAAAGACCTTACCAAATTCGGAAAACCGCATGGCCATGATGTGCCATGGGGCACCGGTGTCAGTAAACCTCGTGAGATCCTGGAATATCTTAACGATGAAGGCTGGAGAGGCTATTTCTCAGTCGAATATGAATACAATTGGGACAACTCGGTTCCCGAGATACGCAAGTGCATTCACTGGTTTGAGGATGTGGCTTCTGAATTAAAACCGGGCGGCTGGAAAAAGCTGCTCGCAGATGATTTGAGCGGCACGACTTCCGCCGGCAACTGGCAACTGGAAGACGATGTACTTTATCGTGCCGACAAAGGTGGCGATGTCTGGACCAAAGAACGCTATGGCAACTTCATCCTGGATCTGGAATTTAAGGTCGCTGAAAAAACCAACAGTGGTGTTTTCATCCGCACCGACGATGTGAAGGACTGTGTCCAAACAGGTATCGAAGTGCAGATTTATGATTCCGCCGGCAGCGGGCTCAATCGAAATATGTGTGGAGCGATTTATGATTGCCTGGCACCGGCCAAAAATCTGATGAAACCGGCAGATCAGTGGAACCATATGACGATTTTTGCCTGGAATAATCGGCTCAGTGTGAGCTTGAACGGCGAACAAATTCTGCGAATGGATCTCGATGAGTGGACGGAGGCAGAAATGAATCCCAGTGCCGACGAGGCCCCGAATACATGGCCTGAGCCGGATGGCAAAAAGAACAAATTCCGTACTGCGTATAAAGACATGAAGCGAGAAGGACATGTCGGATTCCAGGATCACGGATCTGTGGTGTGGTACCGAAATGTAAAAATCAGACCGATTGAACGAGTTAACCGTTAAAACGTGGAGAGCCAAGAGAATGAATAAAGGAATTGACAGACGTGATTTCATGCGTTCGACCGCGGCGATTGGGGCCGGATTGTTCCTCTCGCCGACAGCGTTCGGCCAGGGAGCTGCCGCGGGAGCCCGAAAAAAAGACCAGATTAATGTGGCCCTGATTGGCGCCGGCGCCGAAGGCCAGGTACTGATGGACGCCATTATCAAGTTGGGCGATAAGTCCAATGTTCAGTTCCGGGCAGTCTGCGATATCTGGGAACAGGGTAACCTGAATCGGGTCAGCCGGATTCTGACTGCATACGGCAGGCGGTATGGACACAAAGGCACCAAATATGTGAATTATGAGGATTTACTGGAAACGGAAAAAGACCTGGATGCCGCGATTGTGGCGACACCGGACTTTTGGCATGCGCCTCATGCAATCGCCTGCATGAAGAAAGGCCTGCATGTCTACTGCGAAAAAGAGATGAGCAACGATCTGGCCAAGGCCAAAGAAATGGTACAAGTCAGTAAGCAGATGGGTAAATTACTGCAGATTGGTCACCAGCGTAGAAGTAATCCTCGCTATCGCTACTGTGATGAAAAACTTCTCAAAGAGGCCAAGCTGTTAGGTCGGATTACTCATTGCAGCGGACAGTGGAACCGCAGCCGGGCGGCTTGTGAGGACCTGGGATGGCCGGAAGGATCGGAAATCCCGCAGGATGTCTTGGCCAAGTACGGCTACAAAGATATGAAGCAATTCCGTAACTGGCGCTGGTATAAGGGATTGGGCGGTGGACCAATCGTGGATCTAGGTTCGCACCAGATCGACATTTATAGCTGGTTCCTGGGCGAATCATTGCCGACCTCGGTGATCGCCAGCGGCGGAACGGATTACTGGACCGATCACGAGTGGTATGACAATGTGATCACGATTTATGAATTCCCGACCGCACAAGGCCTGGTTCGTGCCACCTATCAAACCCTGACTACCAATAGCGCCAACGGCTATTATGAGCAGTTCCAGGGTGATGAAGGCACAATGATCATTTCCGAGTCGGCCGCACGGGGCGACGTTTACCGTGAAGGCTGGGTGCCCGAGGAGAAGTGGCAACCATGGGTGGATAAAGGCTATATCACCTCTGCGGCGCCTGCGGCCAAACCAGCCGCCGCGGCGGGGGAAGCTGCCGCTGACGTGCGCGAATCGATCAAACCCGCACAGTACAAGATTCCGGTCACCATGAACGTTCCGTATCATCAGCCGCATCTGGTGAACTTCTTTGAGTCGATTCGTGGAGCAGACAAGCTCAATTGCCCCGGCGAGGTCGGCTATCATACTGCGGTTATGGTGCTCCGCGTCAATGATGCGGTTGCTGCAGGCAGAAAACTGGAATTGAAGCCTGAGGATTTTGCTGTTTAAGTTTTTTTGTGTTTTCGAATCGGCAAGCCTCATGACGAGGCTTGCCGGTTTTCTATGAGCCATCCAGGGCATCGGCTCATTTCTTTTATGAGGTATGAAAAGGGATAATCTGCGCTGAAATGGTGGAAAACGCTTTTCTGGAAAAGCGAAAAAGGACTTTACACGGGTCTTTGTTTCGCTTTAATACGTGAGTTTAATGAATAGAACCGAAACATTGCCTGTTCAAATCCGAGGAAGAAACTTGGAACCAAGAGCAAACATTTTGATAGGTTTGGCTGTCGTTGTCATGTTGGTTGGGTCAGCGAAAGCCGCGACGGCAGGAAAGGGAATTGGAGACGGCAACGATGGCAATCGTTCCGAGCCGGTTCATGTGATCACATTGTATGATGATCTGGGCAATGAACTGAAACCCGGAGAGGAATTTCCGCGTCCGGTCTCTATGAAAAACACCTGTGGTAAGTGCCATAACTATGCGACGATTTCAGGGGGATGGCATTTCAATTCATGCCGGGTTAAGCCTGAGGAAAAAGATGGTCGCATTGGGGAACCGTGGGTGTTGCGGGATTCGGGTACACGTACGATGATCCCGATTTCGAATCGCGGCTGGGAAGGTGCGTTTCGACCGAGTCAGATCAATCTAAGCAGCTGGCAGTGGCTCAAGCTGTTTGGAACGCATTATCCCGGCGGTAATTACGGAGAGATTCAAGTCGATCCGGACAGTGAAACGGCTGACCCGGAAGCGATCATTCGCCAGCCGATTTCCGGTCTTTATGAGATCAACTGTCTGGTCTGCCATAGTGCCGACGGGAGACAGGACCAGGGCAGTCCAGATGGAGCGGCGATGCAAGTGGCTCGGCAGAACTACCGCTGGGTTGCTACCGTTGGTGCCGGGCTTGGTACGGTGAAGGGAACGGCCTCGGCTGTAGATGAGTTTTCCATGCCTATCGAGCCCGATCAGGCGGCATTGAAGATCGTCGAGAAGATAAAAACGACCTATGATTCAGGCAAGTTTGATACCGAAAACAAGGTGTTTTTTGATATCGTTCGACAGCCTTCTGCCCAGCGATGTTATTTCTGTCATTCCACCCAGACGCAGATCAGAAAAATCGAACAGGTCCAGATCGAATCCGAATCTGAGAAGAAGATCGAGGAACACGAAGTCGAACTGACTGAAGAGCTGGATTGGGTCAGCGATGAAGATGTGCATCTGGCATCGGGTCTGACGTGTACGGATTGTCATCGCAATGGTGACGATCACATGATCACTCGCGGAGATATCGAGCATGAGGAAGGTAGTATGGGAGCGATTTCGACGCTGTCCTGTCGGGGCTGCCATCTCGGCGATGAAACGGCCGATGCCGAGGCGGCCCAGAAGGGCGGTCGTTTGGGTGCTCCTCATCCAAAACATCCTGGTATTCCCACGATTCATTTTGAAGAACTTTCATGCACAGCCTGCCATAGCGGTCCGATGCCGACGAAAGAACCGACCATTATGCGAACCGCACGAATCCATAAATTGGGTCTGCACGGAAAACATGCTATCAATCTGCCGCTTCCTCATGTTATGAGCCCGGTCTTTGTTCGAGGGCAGGACCACAAAATCGCTCCTCATAAAATGTTCTGGCCCGCTTTCTGGGGGATCAGAAACGAGGAGGAATTTACTCCCATGCTGCCCGAGGATGTTGCTTTTCTGGCTGAGGAGCCCTTACAGTTGACAATTCAATCGGAAGACCGCATCAATGACTGGAGACCGCTTACGACTGAACAGATTAAACAGACATTGCTGGCGATTCAGGCGGATCTGCCACAGCCCGAAGGCGAGGACGTTGCTGTTCCACTGGCTGTGTATGTCGCTGGTGGAAAGATCTATCAACTTTCCGAGGGCAATCCCGCAACGGAAAATACAGAGGCTGAGTTCGAGTTGGTAGCCGCGGAACATGAAGCGATAAAACCCTATTCCTGGCCGATTGCTCATAATGTTCGACCGGCAACACAATCCCTTGGCGTTGGAGGCGAATGTGGAGACTGCCACTCGACAGATTCCCCGTTTTTCTTCGGACAGGTGGCAATGGACACTCCGGTTGCCGAGCAAGGGGAAGAGGGATGGGCGCAACAAACCGAGACTAGAAACATGGTTTCCTTCCAGGATATTGACGAAACCTATATCGGCTGGTTCAACTGGTCGTTTGTCTTTCGTCCGATGATGAAGGAGACTGTATTATTGTGTTGTGCCGTGATCGCGGCGGTTTTGCTGTTGTATAGCTTACGGGCGTTACGCTGCCTGGCCAAGGCCGTGTCGGATGAATGTCAATCCTGATAGGTGGATACACTTATGTTTGCAATAATTTCTATCTGGTCCATTGTAATCGTTCTGGGATTGGTTGTGGTGCATTGGTTTGCCTGCCCGGTCGGGGATAAACGTGATCTGAGTTTTGGCGGCTTGGTTCGCTTCAAAGTTCATGTGTTGACGATGTTCTTTCTGGGTCAAAAACTCAGTCTGGTCGGCAAGCTCAAGAAACTGGTTTATATGGTTACGCTGCTTTGTTTTTTGATTCTGTTTCTGACCGGATTCGTACCACGATTAATTTGTGGTGTACCTCTAAGCGGCTATACCCTGATGATTCATGCGACCTTTGCGCCCGTCTTTGCCGTGTGTGCCATGATTGCGATTGTCGGATATGCCCAGCAGTGTCGCTTTACACGGGAGGAACTGGACTGGGTAGTTCGCTTGACGACATGCAAGTGGAAGGGGCTGCTGTGTAACAGTGCTCTGGGTGGCAAGCTGACTTTCTGGTTGGGTGCGATTCTGATTTTGCCTGTGGCCCTGTCGATGATATCCAGTATGTACCCGATCTTCGGAACGCATGGGCAGGAGATCCTATTTGAATTGCATCGGTATTGTGCGCTTGTGCTGGTACTGGTTGCCATTTGCCATGTGTATCTTGTGATGCGCGCCAAATTCAAAGTCGATTAGATATTCGCTTTTCCGGGCAGGCGCCGGGCATTTTGTTTTTCCCTATATAGCGCACAAGAAGAGAAGGGAGTCAGAGGATATGAACGAACTGGAATCGGTTCGGCGATATCTGGCAGTGGTGCCGGATTCATTTCTGCAGATTCCTAAAGCCCGTCTTCAACCTATCCTGGCCAAGCAGGGTAAGCCTAACATTGACATTGACAAGCTGAAGGCTCTTTTAGAACCGATAGCTTTCGTGGAGCCAATAATTGCGATTGAATCGCCCCAACACTGGACGGAGGTGGTTCATGAATTAAGTTCTCAGATTGATGCCATCCTGCCCGTCAGCATTCCGGCCTATCCCACAGAGGTTTGGAATTCGCATCCACAGCCGCTTTTGGAGCGGGGATTGCCGGTTCTGTTCTGGCCCCACCTTGAGTACGATGAGCCGGATTTCTGGCGATGGTCGGCGCGCGATTTCTTGCGGGCGCTCGGTGTGGAAGTATATATTGCCAAAAATCAAAAACACGGCGAAACACTGGTGCGATCTCTCACTATTCGACGATTTCTACTGTCGGCTAAGGTGGTTGTATTCGGCAAGCAGAATTTTCCTTGGAATGCCGTGGCCGCTGGTCATCTGATTACAGAAAATCTGGGCACAAAGATCATCGTGCGAACATTGGATGACATTCGCAACCGATATGATCGATTCACCGAGCAGCAGGTCGAAGATCTTTGGCAACAACGTCGGGCTCGATATGTGGACAAAAATGTTCGTTCGAAGGAGCTTACCAAGGCCATCCGCATCTATCTGGCCATCCGATCGATCCTCCAAGAAGAGAAGGCTGCAGCATTTGGTGTCAACTGCTTTGGCGATCTGGTGATCGACGGCGGCCGGGATGTGCCCTGTTTGGCGCAGGCATTATTGCGGGAGGATGGATATGTGACGGCTTGTGATGGGGATTATTGTGCGATTCTCAGCCTGATGCTGATTACGTATCTGCTCGACAAGCCGTGCATGATGTCCAATATGTATCCGGTTCAGTATGTCGGGGCGTTGACAGATCATTTCGGTGATTCCTTGTCGCCCGATGAATCGCGATATCCCAGAGGAACGTGGAAAAATTTAGCCCGTCTGGCGCATTGTGGTTTTGTGGGTGTAATCAGTCCGGAAATGACACCCAGCGGGCGAACACTGTTATGTGATTGGGGTGGTACTTACGAAATCAAACGGGATGGATCTGGTTGTGGGCTGGATGCCGATCTGGCTGCCGACACACCGATGACAGTGGTTGAATTGTGCTTTGATGGACGCACATTGCTGCTGGCGGGTGGCAAAATATGCGAAACAACGCGACATCGCAACATGCCGCACTGCGAATCATCAGTCCTTCTTGAATTTCGTGATCTGCAGGGATTTGTTGAAAACATCTCGCGCGAACATACGGCCATTGTATACGGTGATCAAATCAACGAATTGCAAACCCTGGCCGAAGTGCTGGGCTTGACTTGCAAGGTGTTCTGACATGGCGGCCGACCCGCTTTTGTTGGGGATTGATATCGGCACAAGCAAGATTGCCGCGGTCATCATCGATAAAGATGGTGAGCTTCTTGCAGTACAATCCTGCCTGCATCATACCGATCGGAATCCTGTCTGTGGTCAAGCCGAACAGGATGCGTTGATATTATTGAAGACAACACAGACCGTTATCCACAATCTTCCTAAAACACTACGTAGGCAGGTATGTGCTGTTGGTGTGACAGGGCAGATGCATGGGATACTGTGTATTGATGACAAGTGCAATCCTCTTACCCCTCTAATCACATGGCAGGACCAGAGATGCGATTCGCAATTCCTTCAATCCCTTCAGGTACAGACCGGATATCGACTGAGCAGCGGGTTTGGATGTGCCACACTTGCCTGGCTGATATCTGATGGGAAATTGCCGGATAAAATGAATTCAGCTTGTACGATCCATGACTGGCTGGTCGCCAAATTTTGCGGCCTCGAATCTACTGTGACCGATCCAACAGATGCCGCTTCTTGGGGACTCTTTGATCTTAACCAGCTTGACTGGGACTGGGAAGCAGTGGATCGAACCGGGATACCGCGATCATGGTTACCGAAAGTGGTTTCCAGTGGAATGATAGCAGGATTTATGACGAGAGACATAGCCGATGCGTTTGGATTACCGAAAGGTATATCGGTAGTGACTGCCATCGGGGACAATCAGGCTTCCTTGCTGGCGACTCTGCAGTATCCAGATACGGAACTTGCCTTGACACTGGGAACAGGAGGTCAACTTTCAGCCGTAATGCAGGAGGGATTCCGGCCCGTGTTTTTACCTCTCGATTCCTCTTTTGAATATCGCCCATTTCCAAACCATCGCACCATTGCCACGGCCTCAGCCTTGTGTGGAGGCGCAGCATGGCGATGGCTTATCGAGACGATCGAATCATGGACTGCGGATTTGAGAATTAAACCTCCATCTCGGGAAGAACTCTATCAAAGACTTGACGAATTGGGACTTGCCGGGCAAGAAGAGGTTTTGAAAGTGAGACCTACTTTCCTTGGCGAAAGACATAATCCTTCCCTTTGCGGCCAAATTGACGGAATCGGGCTGAATAACTTCAATTTGGGAAGTTTTGCGAAGGCAGTCGCTTATGGAATTATCCAAAACCTTTCTCAAATGCTCCCGGCATCCGTTTTCCAGGGGCGTAAACGGGTGGTAGCCAGTGGAAATGCCTTACGCAAGAGCAGGCTGTTGCAGCAGGCTGCACAGGATGTGTTAAACCTGGAATTGATTCTATCGCAAGTGCAGGAAGAAGCGGCCTGTGGTTCAGCCATATTGGCTCAACAGGCACTATAAAAGAAGCGGGAATCATGGTTTTCAGCGATTGAAGATGGAAAAATTTTCCTTGCAGGATGCATCGGAAACGGTATGCTTTGAGCAGTTTCTGGCAGAAGATTTGTACGAACGGCAAATCGGTTGGTAAGGTAAAAGGATTGTTTAAGGAGAGAACGATGAGTAACGGCCTACCGGATTATCTGAAGGCAGCAAAGCCGAATCCCGCAACTAACCGCGCTCCGTGGCATAAGAACACAGCGCCGACCTATGCGGGAATCTTTCTGTGGTTTGTGTTCTGGATGAAAGCAACCAATGTTTCCAATGTAGGTGGTGTATTATCGCATGGCATATGGGCGCCAATCGTAAGTCTCGTTCTGGCGGCTTTATTGTGCCACTTATTTTACTATGTAATTCTTGGTATAATGGGACAAAAGACAGGTTTCCCGCTGTATGTTGTTGGAACGTCAAC
>JAFGPC010000156.1 GCA_016926155.1 Sedimentisphaerales bacterium | reverse complement strand
TTCGGCAGGATGCAAGTCAGAAAACCTGCCTGAGATCGAGTGCATGCGGTAGTTCTCGCGAGTTGGAATACCGGCGTGGCTTTGGAGTGTATTGGCTTATGGGCCGATATGCGACATCAGAATTCATGAGGAGATTACTCATATATTTCTGACCGCCGTTTCCTTCGCGGAAGCGGCGGTTTTTTTATGCCTGCGTTGGCGGCAGGCCGCCGGCTTTCTCGAAGGAACGGCCAGAGCCGGACGGACGGGATCATAGTGCGCTTGCGGGAATCACAGTAGTGCCATTTCCATTCCAGCCCGGCGGGGCTGCGGTACTTTTTGCGGGTCGGTCGTCGGAGCTGCTCAGATCTGCCGACAGCGACGACGGCCGGCATTGACGGATTCGGGCTGCAGTGGTCCATGAGGTTATGAGGTGATTTCTGAAAGGAAGGTGATCGTGATGAGAGTGTGGGCAAAAGCAAGCGTATTTCTCTTGGCAACGTCGGTTGTGTTCGGAACAGTTGAGCCGGTCATGCTCAGTGATTTTGAGGATCTTTCCCTGAGGCCGGAGTCGTACTGGAACGGGCAGGATGGCTCTGGTGGATTTGTCAGCGGGATGGGGTATTTCAATAACAGTTTCACGGACTGGGGTGGTGGTGTGACTTCATGGGAAGGTTTTGCCTGTTCGAATAGGACCGATGCCGGCATAAGCGGTCCGGATGGACAATACAATGCGATTACCGGTAGCGCGCTGAGCGGATCGAATTATGCCATTGGATTCGTTGGATTTTCTCTGATACCTGTAATCACATTTGCTGAACCGAGCTTAGTAAGTGGATTCTCCGTGACGAATAATAACTACGCGTATTATACCATGCGAGACGGTGATGCGTTGTTTGGTATCGATCCATTTTCGGAAGGGGATTGGTTTCTATTGACAATTACCGGCAAGGATGCCGCCGGTCAGGTGGTCGGAATCGTCGAGACAGCCCTGGCCGATTTTCGGGATGGCAAGAGCGAATTGCTTGATTCATGGAGATATGTGGATTTATCCGATTTGGGCGTAGTGCAGAGCCTGGAGTTTACCCTGACTTCGAGTGACGTTGGGCAGTGGGGTATGAATACGCCGGCGTATTTTGCACTTGACTCGATTATCCCCGAACCGGCCACACTGGCGTTGTTGGCTGTAGGCGGGCTTATCCTTCGACAAAGAGTTCGATAAGGATGGACCACGAAGCATGAGAAGGCTATTGATACTCATCACATTGGGACACATATTGGCCTGCTGCGTCTGGGCGGGCCCCTATACTGATCCGGGCATAATCGCCTATCTGGTTTCGGAAGGGGGATCGATTCAATCGGGGGAGGATCCCAATTTTGTTCTGCATCCGATTTTTCGCGGCTGGGCGACAGGGTGGAAAGATTATATGCCATCTGATGATATCTTGGTGGATAATGGGGAGTGGGGTGATCCGAAAAAAGCCCTGGGATCCGTTACAGGAAATAATTACGATATCGTAAGTCTCGGTGACCTGGATGCAGAGGAAATCGCCATCGGTAAACCGCCGGGAACGATTACATTGATCTTTGGCGATCCCAATGTCCCGGACGATCCGAATGGAGTCATTCGTAATTCACGCGGTTATGATTTTGCCGTTTTTGAAAATGCGTTCGTCTCCTTGAATACTTTCCCCAGCGGTTCCATAACCGGTCAGATGTTTGCTGAACTGGCTTTTGTGGAAGTTTCGTCGGACGGGGAACATTTTGCACGCTTTCCCTCGGTTTCACTGACGGAATCTGCCGTGGGTCGATATGGAACCATCCAAATCAGCGATGTTCACAACCTGGCCGGGAAGCATCCGAATTCGTATAAACTGAGCATGGGCACTCCGTTCGATTTATCCGATCTGCTGGACCATCCTCTGGTGCTGCAGGGATTGGTTGATCTGGGTCGTGTTCGTTATGTCCGACTGGTGGATATCCCCGGGACCGGTGACTGGCGGGATGAAGCACCGCTGTTTGTCGATCCGACATTGGGAATCGACCGGCAGTCGTATGCGAGCGACCATCCAATTTATGATGTATGGCTGACGTTCGGGTCGGGTGGATTTGATCTGGAAGCGGTTGGCGTGCTGCATGAGCAGCGATATGCCGCCGACATCAATCTGGATGGAACGGTAGATTTCCAGGATTTTGCATTGCTCTCCGGGGCGTACCGCACACAGTTTGGACAAGCGGCGTATTCGAGCCGATGCGATATGGCGGATCAGGATTTGAGGGTAACTCCGGCGGATCTGATAGCGTTCAGTCAGGAATGGCTGTGTGAGGAAGAATGGAGGGTGAGAGCGGAGTAGATTGGATATGAGAATAAAACAATCCAAGTATACAGCAGTTCAAGCTTTTACTCTGATCGAGTTACTGGTAGTGCTTGTTGTCATTGGAATCCTGATGAGTCTGGTTATGCCTTCTTTGCTGGCCGCCAGGAGCCAGGTGCGCACGGTAATCTGCCGGTCCAATCTGCGGCAATTGGTCTTTGCCAATCTGGGTTATGCGACTGAGAGTGAGGGTTTCTTTGTTCCTGCTGCGGCTGATATGTGGAACAACAGCGGCCTGCAACGATGGCATGGAATGCGGCAGGATCTGGATCAGCCGTTCGATCCGCTGCAGAGTCCGCTGGCCACATTCCTGGCCGACGGCAAGGTCAAACAGTGTTCGCAGCTCGTGGCTTTTGTGCAAGGCCAGCAATGGGCGGCCAATTTCGAGCAGGGCTGCGGGGGATACGGCTATAATATGGCGTATCTGGGCAGCTCCTTATGGAGATCCGATGTGAGCCTGTCGTATGAGCACCGTTATTCGATGACGACTCGCACAACGGAAGTGCGTTCCCCCGGCGAGACGTTGATGTTTGCCGACTGCGCCCTGAGCCTTCAGGATGGACAGTATGTCGAATACTCCTTTGCCGAGCCGCCGTTTACCGTCTTTGACGGCAATGTGCTGACGGACTTTTTCCTGTCGCCGTCGATCCATTTTCGCCATAGCAGCCGTGCCAATATCGGCTGGACCGACGGGCATATTGATCCGCGTGAAATGGGGGATCTGGACGCAGAAAACATCTACGGAGTGGACTCGACGGCGATGAACCTGGGCTGGTTTGATCCGATTAACAATTCTCTCTTCGACCTGAAATAACGAATAATTGATGGTTGAACCGGATTGTCTTCCTCGTATAATACCGGCATGATTTCCACGAATGGAGGCAATCTATACCGTCGATTTCGAAAGGCATCTGCGCAGCTGGTGCAGTCTGTCCATTATCTGCTCTGGCCGGGAGTGTGCGATTGCTGTGGTGAGCCAGTGGAGGAAAATGAAGGGGGACTGTGCCGTCAATGCTGGCAGGGCCTGCAGGAGAGCACAGTGGGCGATTACTGCCCCACCTGCGGACGTGATGCCAGCCGGTATGGACTGGTGGAGGGCCGTTGCGGGCAGTGTCAGGGGCTCAACCTGGAAGTGGATGGGATTGCCCGGGCAGGAGTGTATGGACCGACCTTGCGGAATCTGGTACTGGCCATGAAATTTCGCGACCGGCCCGAACTGGCTCGAAAGCTCTGTCCGTTGCTGGATGCAGTCCTGCAGACGGCTTCGTTTGTCGGGCGGATTGACTATTTTGTGCCTGTTCCTTTGCACTGGCGCAGGAGATTGATGCGGGGTTTCAATCAGTCCCACCTTTTATGCAAGGGGCTCAAGTCGCACGTAGCACTGATCAGTACGGACCTGGTCCGCATTCGTTACACCATGCGGCAGTGGAACCTGACGCCGGCCGGGCGAAAACGCAACGTCAAGGGGGCCTTTGCCGTTCGTCGCGGGCATGATTTTTCGGGAAAAACCGTCTGTCTGGTCGATGATATCACTACCAGCGGCGCGACACTGAATGAGTGTGCGCGTACCCTGAAGGAGGTTGGCGCTGCCCGTGTATATGCCCTGGTCGCCGCCGTGGCGATGCAGGATTTGGCCTGAGACTGCAGTTTATATTGCAGACGAGCCTGATGGATGGTATAAGCTTCCGATGATTCGAGGTTTCCGACAAATTGCTTCCCTGACGCTGGCCAGCCGCATTCTCGGTATGCTGCGGGATGTGGCCTATGGCTATTACTTCGGGGCAGGCGGGCTGATGGATGCCTGGACGATCGCGTTTCGCATTCCGAACCTGGCCCGTCGGATGTTCGGCGAAGGGGCAGCGGCCGCCTCGTTCATTCCGGTCTACAGCGAGCAGCTCGAGCAGGACCGCCCGGCCGCCATGAAACTGGCCAATACTGTGGTCACCGTCATTTTTCTATTGCTTAGTGTGATCGTTCTGTTGGGCTGGCTGTGTATCGTGCTCTATCGCATGCTAGTCGAAGCGCCCGATGACACGAAGATGGTGCTTAATCTCACCTCGGTCATGCTGCCGTATATGGTGATGATCTGTACCGTGGCGATCCTGGGGGGAATACTGAACGTCCATCGGCATTTTGCCGCTCCCGCAGCAGCACCGATTGTGCTCAATGTCCTGATCATTGGGGCCTTGATCGTAACCAGTCTGGGCGGGCGGATTGGGCCGCGGCAGCAGGTCTATTTTGTAGCCCTTGCCGTCCTGTGTACAGGTATTCTCCAGATGGCCATGCAGATGATTCCCTTGCGCAGGCATGGCGTCCTCATCCGTCCGGCCTGGCAGGTGCAATCGCAGGCCTTTCGTAAGATCCTCTGGCTGATGGGACCGATGATTCTGGGCCTGACGGCAACTCAGCTCAATACGCTGGCCGACGATGTGATCGCCTGGGTCTTCAGCGGTTCGGAGGACAAGGGTTTGTCGTTTGTCTTTTTCGGGCATCAGGTTGATTACCCTCTGCTCCGCGGCTCGGTTTCCCATTTGTACTATTCCCAGCGATTGTACCAGTTTCCATTGGGCGTGTTGGGAATCTCACTGGCGACGGCAATCTTTCCGGTGATGAGCGCCAATGCCGCACGGAAGGATTTTAACGCCCTTTTGGCCACGACCGCTCGCGGCCTGGGTGGGGCTGTGTTTATTGCGCTGCCGGCTATAGTAGGGCTGATTCTCGTCAATCGGCCATTAGTCGCTATCCTGTTTGAGCACGGCCAGTTCACACCGGCCAGCACCCGGGCGGTTGCCTGGACATTGAGTTTTTATGCGTTGGGATTGTGCGGTTATTTCTCCCAGCAGATCGTGACCCGGGCTTATTACAGTACCCAGGATTCCCGCTCCCCGGCGATCACGGCTGCCATTGCGGTGCTTGTGAACCTGTGCCTGAATCTGACTCTGATCTGGCCGATGGGGACGGCGGGACTGGCCGCCTCGACAGCGATCTGTTCCTACCTCCAGGTGACTATTCTGCTTTGGGGATTTCGAAAGAGATATGGCTCGGCAGGGATGCGGGGATTGCTTGGTATTATGGTCAAATCGTTTGTGGCGGCGGTGATTATGGGAGGTGTGGGCTGTCTTGTCCTGTGGATCGTGAAAAACTGGCCCCAGTCGTTTGGATATGACCTGGCCCGACTGGGAATCGTTGTGCCGACATGCGGAATAGTGTATGCCCTATTGGCAAAGACCTTTTCCAATCCCATGTTGCAATTGATTATCGGAAATCGCTCAAATCGGCATAAGGAGACTCCTCCGACTGAAGAGAAATAACCATCTCATTTATCTAGGACTCAATATTATGGTCCTTCTTGTTCGACATGATTTGACTGTATCGGTGCGGACCGGTATAATCTAATCGTCAATTATGGACGATACATCAGGGTAAGGTTCCCTGCGCAATATGCATAACCTGAGATTTTCTGACAGCTTATAAGCCTTTGTATCGATCTGGATCGGTCGATGCAAAGAAAACAAGCAAATGGAGACATTTGATGGTCCGGAACAGATCATATATTGCGTTGTCTGTGCTTATTGGGATTTTGTCTTTTTCGGCATGGTCCCAGATTCAGGATCCTTATCAGGAACTTTTCTCGCCGCTTACCGCCGAGACATTCCATAAGGTGGCTCACGAAATCTATACCGCCCCCGACGTCACGGAGAACCAACTGGCGCAGGCAGTCTGGTTTCTTGAGGCCGTCACTCGTCTAGACCGCAGGCCTAATTATGTGTACGCCGACTTGCTGCGCGCGTGCTCTCGTTCTACTCAGCCAAATTATATCGAAATAGTCATGCAGGTACTGGCCGAATATGCGGCTGATGCTAATATTGATTTGCAGGTGGCCAGAGAAGCTGTCGATTATCTATTAAGCACGGCGGACAATCGAACGCGTCGAGAAGAAGTACTGGGGGCACTTCTAAAAGCAACCTCGGACAAAAATACGTTATTGCGAAGCGATCTGCAGATGCGTTTGGGTTTTCTGGCGGCCGAGCGGGTGGATAACGAAACGGCTACCGCTTATCTTAGTATGGCCTATGAGGCCAATCCTTACAATCAGGCCGTCTTTGCCAAAGTCAATGAATTAGCACGACAATCCGGTCGGATGATTCTGGAAGATGTGGCCGCCAAACATCTCCGGCTGGCGATCCAGGCCAATCCATTACGGCTGGATACGGCGGTCTCCTTCGCGCAGTATTCTGAATTGCTGGGGATGTACAGTGTCGCAGTGGGAACATATACGTTTTGTGCGGACCTGTATGAATATCTGTATCCGGATCAGCCCCTTCCGGCTTCGTTGTATCTACCCTGGGCTTTGGCCTGCTACAATACCACGCGTCAGCAGGACAAATGCATTCAGATTGCCTTGAAAATTCGCCGGCAGGGACAATTCGACCTGCTTCTGGAAGGAATCGCAGCAGCCGCGGCTTTGGAAATGGGTAATCAAGAACAATACCAGCGTTTTCTTGCGGCAGGGCAGGAAGCCGAAAATCTGCTGGCTCGAGATGCGCAGAGCAGTCAGGTCAAACCTTTGCAGTTAGCCTGGTTTTATAGTTTCGTGGATGCCAATCCCGAAAAAGCACTGGCTTGGGCCAATAAGGCCTTTGCCGCTGATCCGGACGATGCCCAGGTGAAAGCGGTTTTCTCTCATGCACTGACCATGAACAACCAGCCGGATTTGGCCAAAGAATATATCGCGAATCTGACGGACAACAACCAGATTGCCGCCTTTACGCAGGCCACAATTCTGCTGGCTGAAGGGAAGAAAGAAGAAGCGATCAAGGGTTGGAAACAGTCCATCGAAATGGATGTCATGTCACTTGTTGCTCATCGGGCCAGAAAGGTATTACTTGCGAATGATTCGGAATATGTTTCGACGTTGTCTCCGGAGCCGGTTCTTCAGGCTTTGAATGAACAGTTTGGCAGTAGGGTAGTTCCACAGTTTCGAACGACATCGCAATTACTAGCAGCCAAATTTAACGTCAGTGGACTGGAGTTTTCGTTTGGTCGTTCTCTCGATGCCCAGTTTACAGTAGTCAATCAATTGAACGATGGTCCCTTGGTAATAGCTCCGGAGGGAGTCTTTCAAGGGCATATCCGAGTGGATGCTCTGGTGCGAGGGGATGTGACAGCGGCGTTTCCGGCATTGATCGACAGGACGATTCGGCCGGGCGCGGAAGTCGGCCCCCGACAACATGCTTCCGTCGGATTGGATTTGATCACCGGACCCTTGCGGGATCTGTTGTTGACTCATCCTCAGGCGTCGGTGCAAATCGAATTTGTAGCCTATCTGGATCCGGTATTCGATGCGGCGGGAAACGTTTATAACGGAATCCCGGGTATTGAACCGACTACAGTGGTGGTCAAACGGGAAGGAGTAAACATCAGTCAGAGCTATCTCCTGCAACGGCTGGACGCCCTGGCCAAAGGCCTTGAGGGGCAAAAAGTCCGGGCTGGACAACTGTTTACCGGATTGCTTGCAGAACAATATACCATGAAGAAATCGGGCCCAATATATCGACATATCTATATCGAAAAAGCGGTTTTGGTGGATGCGGTTCGTCGTGGGCTGAAGGATTCTAATTGGAAAGTTCGCGTTCAGGCTCTGGCTGCCCTGACGATGCTTCCAGTGCCGCTAGAGTATGAGCTGACAACGGCCGTTTCCAATAATTTATCATCGGAGGAATGGCCGGTGCGTTTGATGACCCTGTATGTACTGCAGCGTTCTCAGGATAAGGCCTTCCAGAAGGTATTGGACTGGACAGTCCGCTTTGATACGCATCCTTCGGTACGCGCCATGGCCGTGGCCCTGGGAGGAGCGATTCCCCAGGAATCCAACACATCCGAAGCGGCGCAACCATAGGAATCCCCTTTTTTCCGGTAAATCCGTAAGAAGGACGATAAATACCCATTGCGGGATCGTATGTTTTTTTGCAAAAATCGCTTGTAATCCCGGGTTGGATTTCGTAATCTCTTGCCTTCGAAAAGAAAGAATCTGTTTCCGTATGAGAATGTGTTGAAAGGAGCGAATATGCCGGCAAAGGTTGATGCGGATAAGTGCACAGGTTGTGAGTCCTGTTTGGATGCTTGCCCCAGCGAGGCGATTTCCATGCAGGATGGAAAAGCTGTGATAGATCCGGAGAAATGCGTCGATTGTGGCGTTTGCGTGGATGAGTGCCCGGTTGAGGCAATCAGCATGGAGTAAGTATTGCGTGGCCCCATCGTCTAGGCAGGCCTAGGACACCGGGTTTTCAACCCGGCAACAGGGGTTCGAATCCCCTTGGGGCTATTGTGAAGGGACGTCGGTTTTGACTGATGTACCTTTTTTGTTGCATTCTGCGTGTTTCGATTCTTTCTGGTTGTATCTCTCTTCAATCTGCTGACGCAGTTGATCAGTGGAAGGGAACTTGTTCGTAATGTTGATCCAGATGCCTTCGGGATTGCTTCGGAACAGGTGATAACTGGCCACGGCGAGTTCTTCGACAGCCTGACGGGATGAATCCATCTCCTTTTTCTCATTCGTTATCGCCTGAATTTTTTGCCGTGCTGATTCCAGATCTTCCATAAAAAAATCCGTCAATTCATCAATTCGTCCCGGGCGAATGACAAAGGCGGCCCAGCTTTGCTGTCGGGTGCGTTTCCCCTCGATCTTAATTCGTGCGGAACGATCGATATGCAGAAGAATCAATTGTGACAAATCAGTGGTCCATGTATAGGCAGGGCGGTCCAGGATCCGGAGCTGTTCCATTCGTATTTTCAGGTTTTGGGCCTTTTCGAAGTCCATCTGCCGGGCGTACTGCTGCATTTGCTGGTTCATTTCGGCGACGACGTCGGCCCGTTGGTCAGAGAGAACTTGAATCGCCGTGTTAATCTGAGAGAGATATTTCTCCCGGCTGATTCGTCCAATACAGGGAGCCGGACAAGTATCCATTTGCAGATAAGGACAGCTTTTCGCTTTTTCCGGGGAGTCTGCCAGATCGGGACGTTTGCAGAGCATGAATGTATCAAGAAGAACCTGGGTCAACTCGTCTGCAGCTTTGCGGTTTGGAAATAAACCGAAACCTTTTTCCTGCTCTTCGGAAAAAGGTTTGGAAGATATCGTGAAAACCGGCCATGCAGCGGATGGATCGATATGGATAAAGCTTTGACGAGGGAGGGTTACCTGGTCGAGATATCGATTCGGCCATAACTGACGGGCGGTTCGAAGGTGGTTCAAACTGCTGCGAAAGCTGTTGTGGCAGGACAGATAAAAGATGCACCGAGTAACGTCAACCAGATCCGCCTTTTTTGGAGGTATCTGTTGATCTGTCTGTCGAAGTCTTGCAAAAGCGGTTCGACGGATATTGGCGGCAATGAGCAATTGAATCGGCCGACTATTTTCATCCGCCAGAAGTAAAATCCCTTTACATGTCGGAAGAGTACTTAACTGATCGGCGAGGTCTTCTTGAAGAGGATCGATGGGCAGCTCCTGCTCGAAAAGCCCTTCGATCATACGATTATACCCTCATACCGGTAATCATCGTGTCAAAAACCATCTTTTCGCCGACGACTCCCTGTATGGTCGCACTGAACTGTCGACTGCGAATTTTGCAGATATGGCAAAGAAGCAGCAGTCGATCCCCCGGCACCACGGTTTCACGGAACCGGGTTTGGTCAATTCCGGAAAATCCTATGAAGCCTTCCAGACCGTAAATCCGCTTCATAAAGAAACTGGCAAGCTGGGCCGCCGCTTCGACCATAATCACCCCAGGCATGATGGGCCGACCGGGAATATGACCGCGAACCCAGAATTCTCTGTCGGTAACGTCCTTATATCCCAGGCATAACAATTTTTCCCGATCTGCCCAGAGTATCCCGTCCAGCTGAGACATTTCAAAGGATTGCGGATTTACTTCGGAGATTGCCGAATGATCATACTCGACATGATTCAAATCGAGGTTTTTGATATCAAATAGAAGGACCGGGGGCATAAAGCACCTACTGAGTTATAGGGACAAATCAACCACATATGTACACACACCGCCGACAACATTCCTGTTACCGGAAAGCGGATGTTGCCGGCGGTGCTGTTTTAACAACTCTAAAAATCAGGTTTTACGGTTCGGTCGTTCGAATCTCTAGAACCCGATTGCGGACCGCCTGTGCGGCCTGCTTGATCATTTGCATTTGTTTTCGGACACGCGTACCGGCGGCCTTATTGCCTCCATCGGCCTTGTTAATATCCGATTCGATTTCCGCTACCAGTTTTTTAAGATCTTCATATTCCTGCATCCAAACAGTCCTCCATAAAAGAGTGTTAACATCCATTGTTTCCAGTTTGCAGAGTGTACCACTCGTCCGATCCGGTGTCAATCTTCAATGTGGTTTTTTGGCTCAAAAACCGCATATTCTTATATTTTAATCCTCACCGGACTGGATTATCCATGTAATTGACGGGTTAATTCTGCGATTCGTCGGCCTCGTCGGGTACATTGACTGAGAACTTTCTCGTTGGGTTTTCCAACCGATACCGGCCCAAAATGATCTCCCTGTGGATCTCCCTGGACGATCATGCCATGAACCAAAAGGGTCGTTATTACGTTTATAATAGCGATTTCGTTCCCTCCGCCAATGTTGGCCGAGCTGCTGAAAGCGGCCCCAACCTTGCCGTCGAGTTTGCCGTGTTTACTGACCGATTCGTCAAAAAACTGGGCAATCGTCCCCGCCATGCGACCATAATACGTCGGTGTCCCTACGACGATGGCGTCAGCCTCCAACATGTCATTGATTTTGACCTCTTCCACACTTTTGCATTTGGTTGGAACATCGGCCTGGTTCATGGCCTCGGCGATGGTTTTGGCCATCTGTTGGGTGTTGCCGCTTCGTGAATAATAGATCACCAATCCTGTTGCCATGGTTTCCTCATGTATTTTTTTCTACTGGCCTGGCAAAAAAAACCCAGTCAAAATCCAGGCCTTTATTCTAACGGGTGTTTATTTTTACTGAAATCATTGGGAGGTTCAACCGCAAAAACTCCATTTGGAAGCTTTTTATTGAGTTTGGGTTCAAGAAAGCTGATATCGTAAATATCTCCTTCGGTGGATGTGGTTAAAATGCGTTTTGGTAAAAACAAACTCCGATCTATCCAGAAATCGATATTCTTGTAGTCTTCTTTATATCGGGAATCCTCCTTGATCTTGAGTTGTAGATGTACTGGTTTATCTGGTCCATTCTTATGATCGTCCAAGAGGGTGATTTGGAACTGCTTTTCCAATTCTTCGGTACGGGTGAAGCCGATAATCGGGAAATTATGACCGATCAGTTCAAAAACATCAACCGGTTTTTCCGGTTGAGCTTTTTGATAGTAATCCACTTTTTTTAATTGATAATCGAGACGTGTCAGCCAGATGCCATCAAAGAAAAACTGTTCAATATGCGGTTTTTCCTTTTCCTCGTCCTGTTTTCGAGTCAGGAAATTGATCCGTAATTTGGACCGTTTGAGGTCATTGGGATCTTTAGCGTAAAATAATTCCCCTTTACTGAGCGTGCGGCTGTCCAGAAGTTCCGGTTCCTGAATGAACAGGTAATGAAGTTTACACTGATAAGTTTTGATTTTATCATTCTTCTTACGCAACAGATTGAGTATATCTTCGACCGTATCCGGAACTGGGATCGACCTGACCGTATTTTGTTCATTCGGGTCGGCGGTCAAGGCTTGTGAGAGGCAGGAAGAGGAACTTGTATCTTTGTTCGCATATAATAGGCCAGTCAGAACCAGGGCCATTAATATATATATGATTTTACGCATGAAAGTCTCACTTTCCATTGTTGTTAATAGTATCCATGATCTTCAACACTTCTTCAAGGCGACGAATCGTATAGGCGGCATATTGCTTAAATTCTTCATTACGACCGTCATGTTGTAATAAGACGCTGATGGCCCCGGCATTATTGGCGCAAAGCAGGTCGAATAGAAAATCCCCGACAACCAAGGCCTGATCGGGTTGAATATGGAACATTCGACATATATGAAGTACGCCGAATGGATCGGGCTTGACGGGACCTGCCTGACGATCTACGATGGCATCAAAACGTAGATTGTGGCGAGAGGAAATGGCAAGTGCATTGTCTCGGGTGTTTCGTGTCAGGATGCCGATTCGTATTCCTCTGTGAGAGAGGGCTTCCAGCGTTTCACGGGTGGTGGGATTCAGGGTGGATTGTTCGACGGCCAGATCTTCATGCTTTTTGAGGATTTCTTCCGTACGTTGCCGCTGGTGTGGGGTCATGGTTTCCATCGCTTCGAGAATCGGGCCGGCTTTCCGATCCATTCCAATTTCTTCCCGAATGGCGTCGAAGTCAAAGAACGGCTCAGTGATGGTTCCATCCAGGTCAAATATCACGGCCCGAATCGTGTTCATGTCCATGCTCGCTTTTTTGCAACAATTCGATTAAATACCTTCCGGCCTGGGTGAGCACTCTGTTTTTACGAACAATCACTCCGGTCGGACGATAAAACCGTTCATTTGAGAATGGCATTGCCCTGAGTGTTTGATTGACTAGTTCGGTCCGAATCGTTGTTTCGGGCAGGATGCTGATCCCGGAATTAATCTCCACTGCCCTCTTAATGGTCTCAATATTGTCAAATTCGAGTACAATTCGTGGATTGACGTTATATTGGAACAGGACGCTGTCAATCCAGTTTCGAGTAGGCACATCTTTTTCAAAGGCGATAAACTCCATACCTTGCAGTTTGTGAATATCCACCGAGCCGGCGCCGGCCAGCGGATGATCGGGGCTGCAGACCAAAACCAGCGGTTCATCTTCAAACGGATAGACATCGATATGGCGCATCTTTTTAGGAACCGCCACGACTCCCAGATCGATCTCTCCCTTGAGAAGTCGATCGTAAATTTCTTCGGCGTCCCCGTATTCAATTCGCAGGTGTACAGTTGGATATTTTGCCATGAAACGGGTCACATACGGCTGTAATGTGTGCATTCCGATACTGAAGATCGCGGCGATCCGAATCCGGCTGCCCGGTCTTGAGAGGGTTGCCAATTCATGAATCAGTCGGTCATAACGATCCTGGATATCTCGAGCGGCCAAATAGAAAATTTCTCCCGCTTGCGTCAATTCCGGGGGCCTTTTCTTACGATTAAGGAACTGGCATTTATGAGCGACTTCGAGTTGAGCCAGTTGCTGGGATACGGCTGACTGGCTGATCCCGTGCTTTTCAGCCGTCCGGGAAAAGTTCTGCAGTTCCACCAGATCGCAAAATATTTTTAAGGTTTCGATGTTCATGAATAAGTAATTCTTATTATGGCTATCATAAAAGATTATTGGTCATCCTTCTACTTGGTGGTAGTATAACAACAATTAACGTTGTGTAAAGAAGACCTTCTTGAAGAAGTAATATGCCTCAAGGAAACGACACAAAAAAGCCCTGAAAAGAGTGAAACTGACAGGCCAAGAAGGGTGTCTGGTTCATTAAGCAATTCAAAAACAGGAGAAAAGAAGATGGCGAGTCAATATCTAGATATGGTTATGGGACAGGTCGTGGCCCGCAATCCGGGAGAAACCGAGTTCCACCAGGCGGTCCGGGAAGTGGCCGAGTCAGTCCAGGTTGTGATCGATAAAAATCCGGAATTCGCGAACATGAAAGTGCTCGAAAGAATTGTCGAACCGGAACGGCAAATCATGTTTCGGGTCCCTTGGGTGGATGACAGTGGGCAGGTACAGATTAACCGCGGTTTCCGCGTGGAATTCAACAGCGCCATTGGACCCTACAAAGGCGGTCTCCGTTTTCATCCTTCCGTTTATCTTGGGATTATCAAGTTTCTCGGTTTCGAGCAGATCTTTAAAAATGCATTAACCACTACTCCCATCGGTGGCGGCAAAGGGGGTAGCGACTTCGATCCCAAAGGGAAAAGCAATAATGAAGTGATGCGATTTTGTCAAAGTTTCATGAGTGAACTGTTCCGGCATATAGGGCCGGATACGGATGTTCCTGCCGGGGATATCGGCGTGGGCGGCCGAGAGATCGGTTTCATGTTCGGCCAGTACAAAAAGCTGACCAATACGTTTACCGGCGTATTAACCGGCAAGGGCCTCGAATGGGGTGGTTCCCTGGTTCGTACCGAAGCGACAGGGTATGGTCTGGTGTATTTCGTGACGCGTATGCTGCAGGACAAAGGCACCGACTGGAAGGGTAAAAAGGTAGTCGTTTCCGGATCTGGAAATGTGGCCATTTATGCGACGCAGAAAGCCCATGAACTGGGCGCCAAGGTGATCGCGATGTCCGACAGCAATGGTTATATCGTCGATGAAGCCGGAATCAAGCTGGATACCGTTAAACGCATCAAGGAGGTAGAACGCGGGCGAATTCGTGAATATGTCGATGAATATCCTTCCGCTACGTATGTCGAAGGCTGGCAGGGCATCTGGACGGTTCCCTGTGATATTGCTTTGCCATCGGCCACGCAAAATGAGGTCGACGAAGCGGCGGCAAAAGCACTCGTAAAGAACAAGTGTATTGCCGTGGGAGAAGGTGCTAATATGCCTTCCACACCGGAAGCAATTGAGGTATTCCAGCAGAATAATGTGGCGTTCGGGCCGGCCAAAGCGGCCAATGCCGGCGGCGTGGCGACCAGCGCTCTGGAAATGTGTCAGAATTCCATGCGGTTGAGTTGGACCTTCGATGAAGTTGACCAGCGGCTCCATCTGATTATGAACGCGATTTACGACCAATGCACAGGTGCTGCCGAAGCGTATGGCGTTAAGGGCGATCTGGTGGCGGGAGCCAATATTGCCGGTTTTCTCAAGGTCTCCAAGTCCATGATGGCACAAGGGGTGGTCTAGTTCGATCTTAAAATACGGTGTGATACGGCATTCCGTGATGTCTTTTGAAAACAAACGAAGAATCCCCTCCCATACGGATGATGAGGGGATTCTTTTCTTATTATAGAATTATACTATACAACTTACGCAAGGTCGTGGTCTTTGCCATACAACCGGCTTGTTTAACATTTGTCAACCGCATCGCCATGACGGATTGGGTATAAGGGTAAAACAATGGAAAAATACCCAAGCACGGGACTGGACCATCTCGATGAGATGCTCAGACATCTTCAATACGGCGACAATGTTGTCTGGCAGGTGGATGATATCTCGCATTATAAGAAATTTGTCACACCATATGTGACGCGTGCGATTCAGGAAAATCGAAAGCTTGTTTACATTCGTTTTGCCCAGCATGGGCCTCTTCTCCAGCCACAGGATGGTTTGTCGATTGTTGAACTGGATGCGGATGTCGGTTTTGAAACCTTTTCGACCAATGTTCACAGTATTATTTCTGAGCAGGGACTTGGCGCCTATTATGTATTTGATTGCCTTTCCGACCTGCTTTCGGCCTGGGCTACCGATCTGATGGTGGGCAATTTTTTTTGTGTTACCTGTCCCTATTTGTATGAACTGGACACCATCGCTTTTTTTGGCATTCTGCGCGATTATCATTCGTACCATACCATTGCCCGTATTCGAGAAACTACCCAGCTTTTATTGGATCTTTACAATCTGGAAAACGCTTATTATGTACACCCCCTGAAGGTGGAGAATCGATACTCTCCCACGATGTTTCTCCCGCATCGAGATGAGGGAGATCGTTTTGTCCCCATCATGAACAGTGTCGACGCGGCCCGTCTGTTTTCCTATATTTCCGATAAGGGTAGGCGGCAGGTACGAAGGAAACTTGATTATTGGGATCGACTCTTTATGAATGCCGAGGAGTTGTCTTGCCGCGCTCAATCCCATGAAGAACAGGAACCGGCGATCGAACAAATCTGTCGCATTATGATCGGCCGCGACAAGCGGATGCTGGACCTTGTGAAAAAGCATTTTTCCCTGCAGGATCTTTTAGACATTCGGGCGCGTCTGATCGGCACCGGCTATATCGGCGGTAAGGCAGTCGGGATGCTGGTCGCTCGAAAGATGCTTACGGAAGATACTTCCTTTGATTGGGTAAGCCGACTGGAAAAGCATGATTCATTTTATATCGGCTCCGACATTTTTCACACCTATATCGTGCAAAATGGTCTCTGGAAACTTCGCATGGAGCAGAAGACTAAAGAGGGGTATTTTATCAAAGCACAGGATCTGGCAGAGGGGCTGCTGAAAGGAAAATTTCCCGGCGATCTTCGTGAACAGTTTGAAGAAATGGTCGAATACTTCGGCCAGTCGCCGATTATCGTACGATCAAGCAGCTTGCTGGAAGACAGTTATGGAAATGCGTTTGCCGGAAAGTACGAGAGTATTTTCCTGGTAAACCAGGGATCCCTCGAAGAGCGTTACAAGGCATTTGAGAATGCCGTGCGTACTATTTACGCCAGCGCAATGAACGAAGATGCTTTGAATTATCGTTTGCAGCGTGGATTGGATCGGTTGGATGAGCAGATGGCGTTATTGGTCCAGCGGGTTTCCGGTCGGTACCATCAGCAGTATTTTTATCCTGACATAGCCGGTGTGGGTGTCTCTTATAATACGTTTGTCTGGAATCAGAAAATTGATCCGGAAGCCGGTATGTTGCGAATCGTGCTGGGGCTGGGAACACGGGCCGTGGATCGAGTGGAACATGATTATCCCAGGCTGGTTGCATTGGATGCCCCGCTGAGTCGTGCTTTTTCGGGTCCGGATAATCTGCGAAAATTTTCACAGCATTATATGGATGTCCTGAATATCGAGTCCAACACACAGGAAACCATTCCGGTCAAACAGGTTATAGGAAAAGAGGAGGGTATTTATACGGAGTTCTTTGCATCCAGGGATGTCGAGGCGGATAAGCGGATGAAACAGTTGGGTATTGCCAGTGAACCGTTATGGGTTTTGACGTTTGATGCTTTGTTGGAAAAAACTGATTTTGTTTCCATCTTGCATCGCCTCTTGGGCACTCTGCAGGAACAGTACGATTATCCGGTTGATATTGAATTGACGATGAATTTTCCCCAGGACCGTCCGCCCCAGATCAACCTTCTTCAGTGTCGGCCGCTGCAAACAAGAGGTTTAGGGAGTCATGTGAGAATTCCGACAGTACAGCCGGATCGAATTGTTTTCAAATCGCAGGGTGGTTTCATGGGAGGAAACATTTCCGAAACCATTGGGCAGGTTATCTATGTGGATCCGGTCGGTTATGTCGGACTGTCGTTACAGGATAAACATGCGGTGGCCCGTTTGGTAGGAAAGCTGAATCGAATGATCGGGAACGACTGTCACCCCGCCACGCTTCTTATGGGCCCGGGACGATGGGGGACGACAACTCCTTCGCTTGGAATCCCCGTTCGTTTTTCGGAAATCAATCGTGTTTCGGTGCTCTGCGAGATGTCCTATTCTGAAGGTAATTTGATGCCTGAATTATCGTATGGAAGCCATTTCTTCCAGGACCTCGTGGAAACAGAGATATTCTATACCGCTCTATTTCTCGAAAAAGGGGGGACTTGTATGAAGATGGATCGGTTAATGAAGATGCGAAACGACCTGGAAACATTGGTCCCGGAGGCACAAAAGTATGCTTCGGTGGTGAAGGTGTTTAACACAACCGATTTGAACCTTCAGCTTGTCGCCGACGTGCTTCATCAACAAATTGTGTGTTTTTTTGGTCCTTCAAAATAGGATTCTCCGACTTTTCTTCAGATTTTAACCGCGATTGTGAGTAATGAAAAAATCCCTTGTCTTTCCGTATTGCCAGATCATACCTTTCCATATAGACTGAATATACTATGGACGAGGCCATCGATATCAAGAAAGCAATTCAGCAGCATGCTGAAATGGAGCGTTTCTTTACAGGCGATTTTACCCTGCGGGCTCCTGAGGCGACCGTATCCGCATATGAGGGGTCTATGGACACAAATCAGGAATGTGATCCGAAAAAGGAGTTGGCCGACATTGCCCGCCAAGTCAGCGTATGTACTTTATGTGAGGAACTGGCACGAACACGAAAGCATACGGTCCCGGGGGAAGGAGATCCGCAGGCCCGACTGGTCTTTGTCGGAGAGGCGCCGGGAGCCGATGAAGATGCTCGGGGACGTCCTTTTGTCGGAAGGGCGGGTCAGCTTTTGACCAAGATCATCCTGGCGATGGGCCTCAAACGCGAGGACGTCTTTATCTGTAATACGCTCAAATGCCGCCCGCCGGGTAACCGTGATCCCAAGCCGGATGAGAAACGGAATTGCGGTCCTTTTTTGCAGAGGCAGCTTGAAGCGATCCGGCCGGAGATTATTGTCGCTCTGGGTTCTCATGCCGCCAAGTCGTTGCTGGAGGTGGATTTGCCGATCGGTCGGATTCGAGGCCGGTTTCATGAATATTATTTCTCGCCGGATCTACCGCCGGTCAAACTGATGCCTACCTATCATCCGGCGTACCTGCTGCGAAATTACTCGCAGGACAACCGTCGCCGGGTCTGGGATGATATGCAGAAGGTCATGAGCGAATTGGGTCTTGAAGCGCCCAAAGGCAAACAGGCCTGATCCACTACCTATTTTTTATGCTGAGATTTTGCAGGTAGAAATGCTCGTTTCCTGTGCTCCATGGTTTGGAGCAGATGTCGATATCCCCATCCCGATCCACATCGCCTGCCATCGCTTCATGACAAGGCTTCCGGGCCACGATATGCTCGGCCCATTTGTCGGATGTGGGACATTGCTCTTTACCTGCGATATTTTCCCAGATATAGCAGGTATGGCTGGCCGGTGCCGATACTTATACGATACAAACTGGTAAAGTGGATCTGAATCCAGTATAGTATGCCCCGACCAGGTTTGACAAGAGAACAGGAGTGAAAGTGAAAAAAACGATAGATCAATTACAGATGGATCTGAGTGGCCTTCTTTCGGGCCGAACCCAGGATGTATTGACGGATGTCTTCAGTCGTGTGGGATTCAGTACGGATGCCAGCATGTATCAAATCACACCGATGTGTGTCGTGCGGCCTAAAACGGCCCGTGAGGCGGCGACGGTAGTGCAGTATGCAGCGAAGAATGGGATTCCGGTAACCGGTCGTGGAGCCGGCAGCGGCCTGGCGGGAGAATCGCTTACGGCAGGGATCGTACTGGATATGATGCGGTATATGAACCAAATCGTTGGTAGCAATGAAGATGGCTCTCTGGTGACGGTCCAGCCGGGTGTCGTCCTTGATGATTTAAATGCATATCTGGCCCCATTCGGCAAAAAAATCGGTCCTGATCCATCCAGCGGGAACCGGGCTGTGATGGGAGGCGTAGTTGCCAATAATGCGACCGGGGCTCACTCACTGCAATATGGCTACATTGCCAACTGGGTCGAATCGATGGAGGTTGTTCTGGCTGATGGAAGCATTGTGCATCTGGGGAACAATATAGATCCGGCCAGTATGGATGATGAGAAGGGCGGACGAGCGCAGAGACTGGCCCAGGAAGTGCAACAGATGCTCGAAGATAAACATGATATGATTCTGGCCGCCCAGCCCAATACCAGGCGGAATCGATGCGGATATAATATCGTTGGCGTTGTCCATGACGGACGGGTGGATCTGGCGCGACTGATGGCCGGATCGGAAGGTACGCTGGGCGTGTTTACGGAAATCACCCTGCGAACAGTGGATGTTCCTGCCTGTAAGGCGCTGTTACAGCTCGAATTCGAATCCTTTGAAACAATGGCCAGGGCGGTACCGATCATTGTCGATTCCGGTGCGGCGGCTTGTGAGCTGATGGACCGCAGGCTCATGGACTTGGCGGTGCAGGCCCTGCCTCAATACCAGGATCTTTTTCCTAAGCGGTGTGCCGCTGTGCTTCTGATCGAGCATGTGGGGGACAATGAGGCACAGATTCGCGAAAAGATCGAGACAACGATTCAAGAGGTGGGTTCCCTTTCCTGCGGATCGGTCCAAATCTATGACGAAGACGCCCAGCAACGGGTTTGGACAAGCCGCAAAGACGCGGTCCCCTTATTGAGCCGTGAAAAAGGTCCTAAGCATGCGATTGCCTTTATGGAGGATGTCTCGGTTGAGAATCACCGTCTGGCTGAGTATGTTGTCCGGCTAGAGGAGCTTGGCAAGCGGTATGACATTCCGCTGGCCTTTTATGGGCATGCCGGGGATGGGGAACTGCATATTCGACCCTACCTGGATCTGAGCGATCCGGAGGATGTGGCCCGGATGCGGCGGATGGCAGTGGAGGTCTTTGAGATTGCCTGGTCGCTGGGAGGTACGATCAGCGGGGAACATGCCGATGGGCTGGCGCGTACCGCCTTTATCCGGCGGCAGTATGGCGATGCCTATTATGAACTGCTCCGACAGGTTAAGACAATATTTGATCCGAATGGGGTGATGAATCCCGGCAAGATCATCAATGATGATCCGGATGTTATGGTGAAAGACCTCAGGGCCAAGCATGCCCTTTTACCGGATCGACTCAAGACGCATCTGTTGTTTTCTCCGGATGAATTTCGCTTTGAGATCGATCAATGCAATGGTTGTGGTGTCTGTTTGAGCTGCCGGACCGGCAACCGGATGTGTCCGACGTTTCGAGCCTTGCAGGAAGAGCTGACTTCTTCACGCGGCAAGGCCAATCTCCTGCGGGCCTGGATCACCGGCCAGATCAGTGAACAGGATCTGGAATCGACGCGATTCTGGGAGGTCATTAGTCATTGCGTAAACTGTAAGATGTGTACGGTGGAATGCCCTTCCGGTGTGGATGTCAGTAAGCTGGTCATCGAAGCCCGGGCCCAGCGTGCTGCACGCAAAGGTAATACGCGAACCGAAAAAATCCTTGCTCATAATCGGTATATGAGCGTTCTGAGCAGCTTGTTTTCTCCGCTCAGTAATCTCTTTCTATCATTGCCTCTGTTCAAATGGCTGATTGAAAAAATGTTGGGACTGGATCGATTCCGTTCCATGCCAAAGTTTCTCCGCGGATCGTTTCTTACAAAAGGCAGGCGATATCTAGCAACACGTCCGAAAATTGAGAATCCGCTTGATCGTGTTGTCTATTTTATCGACAGCTATGCCAACTGGAACGATCATGAATTGGGTTTTGCCGTGCTCAGGGTCCTGGAGCACAATGAAATCGAAGTGGTACTCCCCGATCAACGCCCTGTTCCTTTACCGGCTATGGTATATGGCGATTTGGAAACGGCTCGTGCCGATCTTGCTTATAATATTACACATCTGGCTCCATTTGTCCGGCAAGGATATAAGGTCGTCTGCAGCGAACCCAGCGCCGCCTTGTGCTTGAAGGAAGAACTGCGATTGCTCATCGATTCCGAGGATGCCCGTCTGGTCAGCGCCAATACGTTCGAGTTGATGGATTATCTGGAAGGCCTAAGGCAGGAAGGCAATTTGAAACCTTTAACTATGCAACTGGAAAAGAGCCATGTTTATGCATATCATGCGCCCTGTCACGTATGTGCATTGCGGATTCGCGGCCGGAGCCTTACACTGCTCAGGGAACTGGCAGCGATCAATACGGTTGATATCATGAGCGGCTGCTGCGGCCTGGCGGGTACCTGCGGGATGCAGAAGAAAAACCGTGACATCGCCACAGTGATCGGACAAGATATGGCCGAGAAACTCAAGGCCGTGGATACTTCTTACGCGCTGACTGAATGTGCCGCCTGTAAAATGCAGATGGAGCATTTAACCGACAAAACCGTACTCCATCCGATCAAACTACTTGCCGAGGGGTATTAACTCTACCGGCTTAACAGTAAAAGGATTGATTTTTTCCGACAAAATCGCGACACTGGCAGTATGGTTATCAATGAATTATTCTATTCCCTGCAGGGGGAAGGTCGACTGGCCGGAACACCCAGTGTCTTTGTCCGTCTGGCCGGTTGTCCGTTGCGCTGCCGGTGGTGCGATACGAAATATGCCTGGTCGCCCACGGCAGGTACTGCCTATACTCCGGAGCAGCTACGTCATGAGGTTGGCAGGTATCCCACACGGTATATTGTCTTTACAGGGGGGGAGCCGATGACGGTTGAAGGTCTGGTTCCTTTTCTTCGAGCATTCGCTCACAAACGAATGCACATTACAATAGAAACTGCAGGATTAACTTTCTTGTCTGACCTGCCATGCGATCTGATGAGCATCAGTCCCAAGTTAAGCAATTCAACTCCTATCGATCCCCTTCAGGCCGAACAGCATGAAGCGCAGAGATCGAATCCGGAGGCTGTTCAGCAGTTAATGGAGAGGTATGAATATCAGCTCAAGTTTGTAGTGGACACGACAGCCGACCTGGATGAAATCGCCCAATATCTGGAGCAATTGAAACAGGTTAATCCGGACAAAGTTCAGCTGATGCCCCAGGCGACTACGAAAGAAGAGCTGATAACCAAATCGCAAATATTGGCCAAGGTATGTAAACAGACCGGATTTGCCATGTCGCCCCGTTGGCAGGTTCTGCTATGGGATGGGCAGCGGGGAACCTGATGTTTGTTATGGAGGCGATGATGATCCAGCGGGTAATACGACGAGTCAACATTTTGTTTTTGGGACTATTGATCTTATTGGGTGCTCTTGGTTGTGGAACGGGTTTTAATCCGGATCCGAAGGCGATTGGCCTATACCAGAGGTATGCGCATACGACTTCCATCAGTAACGGCAAGCTGACGATTTATTGGGATCAGCGGGAACGCGCCTTTGCTGTGGCTTCGAATCGCAGACTCTTTTTACAGGATGGGCGTTTGCCCGGTGCGGGGGATCAGGTCAGTCAAGTTGCCCTGGCGGATCGGCATGGGGACGGCCAGGGTTTGCAGATTACCAGCAACAACGGGGATGTGACCATGTTGGCGCTGTATAAGGATATCCCTTTTGTGATCATCCAGCGAACTCTGGTCGGCCGGGGAGAAATGACGCGACAGGTGGGCTCCATTGCGACGGTGCAGGTGACACCCAATTTAGGAGTGCCTGCTTCTGAGGTGCAGGTGCTCGGCTGCGATGGTTTGAGGAATGCTGCGCGAGAACGAGTCAGTCACTGTTTTCTGGGAATGGCCGATCCGAAGACACGAGTCGGTATTGTAACCGGTTGGACTACTCATGACAGCGGCAGCGGCATTGTGAGTTTGCAACCGCAGGATTTACAAATGCGATTGTCGGGACGAAGTGAATATGGCCGTTTGCAGATCGAACCTCACGAAACGGTTATGGGAGAGGCATTTGCAATTGGTTTCTTCGATAATGTGCTGGATGGATTGGAACAGTATGCCGACCTGATTGCCAAAGCCAATGGCGTCACACTGAAATCGGCTCCCAGCGGATATTGTACATGGTATTCCAGCCCACATGGAGGAGCCTCCGACGAAAAAGCAATGGCTGAATTAACCGATTTTTGTGAGAGTGAATTAGCCCGATTTGGTTTTGAGGTTCTACAAATTGACGACAAGTGGCAGATCAGCGGACGGGATTTCACGACGCACAAGCCGGACGGACCCTATCCATCGGGCATGAAGCATACTTCCGAGGTAATTAACAATGCCGGCATGACGGCCGGAATATGGCATATTCCCTTTGGCTGGGATCATAAGCGTGATCTTTTTGCCGATCATCAGGATTGGTTTGTCAAACAGCGCGATACGGGCCAGCCGTACACCGTTCATTGGGCGGGGACTTGTCTGGATATGACGCATCCGGAAGCGAGGGGATTTCTGGAAGAGGTTATTACTCGCATGAGTAAAGAATGGGGCTATAAGTATATGAAGATAGACGGTCTCTGGACAGGGCTGGTCGCCAAAATCACCTATCCCCGGCCTGACTACCAACCGGATGGTCTTGGAGATGCCGTCTTTCATGATCCGACAGCGACAAATCTGGAAGCCTATCGTTCCGGCTTGCGGCTGGTTCGAAAATCCGCCGGCAGCGATGTCTTTATTCTGGGATGTAACATCGCTCAAAATATGCGAACCCTGGGTGGCTCTTTTGGTCTGGTGGACGGGATGCGGGTCGGCCGCGATATCGGAGCCCGCTGGGATAAGATCCTGCCCTGTGTGGATATGGGTTCACGCCTGTATTTCCTGCACAGTCGTGTGTGGCATAATGATCCGGACTGCCTGATGCTTCGGGAACCGCTGACCCTGGATCAGGCTCGAGCGTGGGGCTCCTGGATTGCTCTGACAGGTCAGTTGAACCTGGTCAGTGAATGGCTTCCGAATCTGGCGCCGGAACGGCTGGATATTGTAAAACGCACGATGCCGAACCATGGTCTTTGCGCCCGGCCGATTGATCTTTTTTCCAATGAGCGCCCGCAGATCTGGCAGCTTGCGGATACAAGAACAAATACTCGCCGCGATGTCATTGGCCTGTTTAATTGGGATGAGCAGAACAGTCAAGCCGTCTCTATAGCGTTAACAGACCTTGATTTACCGGAGAGCGAAAGCGGACAATATATTGGATTCGACTACTGGTCCAATACATTTGTACCATTGTTCACGGATACACTGAAGAGGGAGCTGCCTGGCGGATCTTGTCGGATCATTGCCATTCGTCCCATGTTGAATCGCCCCTTTCTGATCAGCACAAGCCGCCATATCACGCATGGCATTGTGGATGTCCTTGAGGAAGCCTGGAATCACGAGACCCATACCCTGCTCGGATCGAGTAAGGTTGTGGGCAACGATCCGTACGAACTTCGAATCGTTGTTCCGGCAGGCTGGCAAGTGAAAGACTTCATGGCAAGTCCAAGTTTAAAAGAGCAGGCCTCTATAAAGAAGGAGAAGGAAGGAGTGCGAATTCTCTTTCAAACTTCCCGGAATGAGCAAGTGAATTGGAACATTCAGTTCCAACAGAACGGGGGCGATTCATGAATCATATAGCCTTATTGTCTTGAAATCCATGAAAACATCTGTTTTAAATCGCAGAACCTTTTTGAAATTGCTTGTCGGCGGGATAGCAGCATTTACGGTGTCTGCTTTTCTGCCGGATCTTTGTAAAGCTTCGGAAAAACGAAAACCCAATGTCATCCTGATTTTGGTCGATGACATGGGATGGACCGATGCCGCCTGTTATGGAAGTCAATACTATCTGACTCCCAACATAGATCGGCTGTGTCGTGAAGGTATAAAGTTTACCGATGCCTATGCCGCCAGTGCAGTATGTTCCCCGACGAGAGCCGCATTGATGACCGGCCGCTACCCGGCTCGTCTGGGAATAACCGACTGGATTATTTCCCGGTTTCAGGGTGGGACGATTCCTGCCGACAAGAAGAATCCCGGTGGGTATGATTTTGCGGGACGACCCGATATGCCCTTGCTGACACCCAGGAATGCTCTGTGGATGGAACTGGAGGAGATCACGATTCCAGAGGCAATTAAACCGGCCGGATATGTGTCCTGCCACATCGGAAAGTGGCATCTCGGCGCTGACGACTGGTATCCGGACAAGCAGGGTTTTGATATTAATATTGGCGGATGTGATTTTGGTCAACCCCCCACGTATTACGATCCCTATCATCGCCGCAGCCAGGGAAGCATTTCTACTTTGACTCCGCGAAAGGAGGGAGAATATCTGACGGATCGAGAAGCCGACGAGGCTGTAGATTTTATCCAACGACACAAAGATCAACCTTTTTTCCTGTATCTGGCTCATTATGCGGTACATACCCCATTACAGGCTCGCGAGAATCTGTTTGAGAAATATAAAACCAGAAAGACGACAAATCAGAAAAATCCGATCTATGCTGCCATGATCGAAAGTGTGGATATGGCCCTGGGCAAGGTGCTCGATGTGCTTGACAGACTTGGGCTTTCGGGGGACACGATGATCATTTTCACCTCTGACAATGGCGGACTGGCGGGGCGCGGGCCCTGGGCTGCGACGAGTAACCTGCCCCTGCGGCAGGGCAAAGGATATCCGTATGAAGGAGGAATACGGGTACCTCTGATCATACGCTGGACCGGAAAAATCAGAGCCGGCTTCATATCCAGTGAACCTGTGACCAGCATCGATTTCCTTCCCACCGTCTGTCAGGTAGCCAGTGTGGATATTCCAAAAGATCGCCCGATTGATGGAGAAAGCCTTGTGCCATTGTTGACACAAAAAGGAAGTCTTCAACGAGATGCTCTGTTTTGGCACTTCCCACATTATCGCGGCAACGATGTCGTTCCCTACAGCATTATCCGCCAGGGCGATTGGAAGCTGATAAAACATTATCAAGGAAAGCAATTTGAGCTGTTTAACCTCCAACAGGACCTTTCCGAAAAAAAGGATCTATCGGAGAAAATGCCTGAAAAGGTAAAGCAGCTTGATTCTCGATTACAGGCTTGGTTGCAATCCATCGGGGCAAAAATACCGAAAAGAAATCCGCTTTATATGCCTTCATCCGGCTGATCGAGGCTTATACACAATAAAGGATTGCCCGCTGCCGACCGTTGCAATCATCCTGTCTGCAATATATAATTGCTGGGAACCGTCTATAGAGGAACGGATGAATAATGCTGGTTAGAAGCGATAAGTGCTAGCTTGGAGATTTGGTATGAGGAAAAAGATTGGTGGTATTTCCAGACGGACATTTCTTTCTAACACTGCAGGTAGTATCGCCGCCTTTACAGTGGTTCCAAGGCACATCCTTGGCGGAGTGGCTCATGCGGCCCCCAGTGACAAGCTCAATATTGCCCATATCGGCATCAGCGGTCGGGGTGGGGCGCAGCTTGATGGATGCAAGGGAGAAAATACAGTGGCCTTGTGCGATGTCGATCTCCGTCGTGCCGGGGGAGCGTTTGAACAGTTTCCGGATGCTAAACAGTATCGGGACTTTCGCAAGATGTTTGATGAGATGGAAGACAAGATTGACGCGGTTTGCGTTTCCACGCCGGATCACACGCATGCCGTAGCGGCCATGGCAGCGATTAAGCGAGGTAAGCACGTATATTGTGAAAAACCGCTGGCCCATTCAGTCTATGAGATTCGTGCCCTGATGAAGGCCGCCCGCGAGCATAACGTGGTAACCCAGCTTGGCAATCAGGGACATTCCTACAATACGATTCGTACCTTCTGCGAGTGGATCTGGGATGGAGCGATCGGCGATGTCCATACGATTCATGCCGGCTGCAATGCGAACAACAGCCGAATGAATCAACTCTCGCGTGTGGGGGAAGAACATGAGGTTCCCAGGGAGCTGAACTGGGACCTCTGGCTGGGCCCGGCTCCATGGCGTCGGTACAATCCCATCTATCTGCCCGGTAGCTGGAGGAGCTGGACCCCCTTTGGATCGGGCACCATTGGCGACTGGATCTGCCATGTGGTCGATCCGGTCTTCTGGGCGCTTGACTTGGGATCGCCCGTGAGTGTACAGGCCCAAGCGGATGGCTGGAATCCGAGAAAACATAGAGATACATATCCGCCCGGTGATACCGTAAAATTTGAATTTGCCGCCAAAGGTGACCGTAAACCCGTAACGCTGTTCTGGTTTTCAGGACAGCGGCGTATTCCCCGCCCGAAGATGCTCGAAGTAGGCCGAAAAGATCCAGATACAGGAGCGGTTGTGTATGGTGATAAGGGTACTATTCAATATGATTCTCATGGAGCGAGTGGCGTACGAATTATTCCGGAACCGGCGATGCGGGCATATAAACGACCAGAGGAGACGATCCCCCGTGTTCCCGGCCATCATCAGGACTGGCTCCGTGCCGTAAAAGAGGGTGGGAAAGCCGGATCCAACTTTGATTATGGCGGTCCGCTCACAGAACTAGCCCAGCTTGGCATTGTCGCCATGAAGATGCTCGGTCAAAAACTCGAATGGGACGGTCCGAACATGAAATTTACGAATAATGACGAAGCCAACAAATATCTGAATCCGCCGTATCGAGAGGGCTGGACGTTATAACCAGTGATATGAATAAAAATCGGGGCTCGCCTTTTTTTATAATTTACCGGCGCGAAACTCCTTGAGCAAGCAATAGAGAACAGGTGTTAAAAAAATCGTCAGAATCTCGATGGTCATCCCTCCGAACGAGGGAATCGCCATCGGCACCATAACATCCGAACCGCGGCCGGTGCTGGTCAGTACCGGCAATAAAGCCAGAATCGTAGTAGCGGTGGTCATCAAAGCCGGTCGGACACGTTTGGACGCTGCGATTATGGTCGCTTTACGGATTTTGTCAATACTATCCGGTTTTTCCTCTGCAAACCGCTGATTCAGATAGGTTACCATCAACACTCCGTCATCAGTAGCGATGCCGAACAAGGCCAAAAATCCCACCCAAACCGCTACGCTGAGATTATATGTGTGAATATTGAGCAGTTCACGTAGATTCACTCCCAACAGAGAGAAGTTCAGAAACCAGTCCTGTCCATAGAACCACAGCATCATAAAACCGCCAGACCAGGCCACAAACACTCCGATGAAGACGAGAAATGTAATCGACACTTTTTTGAATTGAAAATAAAGAATCAAAAAGATCATAAACAAAGCGGCCGGGATGACCGTCATCAGGGTCTTCTGGGCACGAATCTGATTTTCGTAGGTCCCGGAGAAATCGTAATGAATACCCGGCGGCAGATCGGAATCGAGATTATCTTTCAGATATTGCCGACAGGCCTGTACGACATCGACTTCCGCATAGCCGGGCTGCTTATCGAAAAGTACATATCCTACAAGGAACGTATCTTCGCTTTTGATGGATTGAGGGCCGCGCACATATTCGATTTCGGCAAGCTGCAGGAGTGGAACCTGCTCTCCGGTAGCCGAAGGGACCAATATTTGTTCCAACGTGTTGAGATCGCTCCGCAGCTCCCGTGGATAACGTACTCGCACGGGATACCGTTCTCTTCCTTCCACGGTTGTGGTTATCTGTTTGCCGCCTATGGCAATTTCAATTACGTTTTGTACGTCGTCTATTCGAAGACCATATCGAGCAATGGCGGTTCGATCAATGTGGATTTCCAGGTATGGCTTACCGATGATCCGGTCGGCAAATACGGCGATCGGTTCGACTCCCTCGACTTGTTTCAACAAGTCTTCAATTTTGAGCCCGACTTCTTCGATTATTTTCAGGTCATGCCCTTTGACCTTTACTCCCATCGGGGCGCGCATTCCTGTTTGCAGCATAACGAGTCGAGTCTCAATCGGCTGCAATTTGGGCGCGCTGGTCGTTCCGGGCAATTGGGCAACCTTGACAATCTCGTTCCAGATATCCTGTGACGTCTCGATGCCTTCGCGCCATTGCCGAATCACCTTGCCGTTTTCATCCAGGACGAACCGGCCGTCAGGATTTGTCTTGTATTTTGGCTTGTAGTTGATGACAGTTTCGACCATGGAGATCGGAGCCGGATCCAATGCGCTGTCAACACGCCCAATCTTTCCGACCACTTGATCGACCTCCGGGATCGACTGGATTGCCGTATCCAGCTTGGACAGGACGTCCAGGGCTTCTCCAATCGAAGCATGCGGCATCGTTGTGGGCATGTAAAGAAACGAGCCTTCATCGAGTGCAGGCATAAACTCCTTGCCCATCGATTGCCAGATCAGCGCTCCGCTGATAACCACAGCGGTCGGAATCGAGAGAAAAAGTATTTTATGATCCAGGCACCAGCTCAGGATATGCGTATAGAATCGGCGTAATACGTACATCAGCAATAGGATCCCACCGAGAAGGATCACAACAAAAATAAGATTCAGAATCAATCCTCGATCCGGTCCCAGCGGTCGCCAATAGTTGCTCAGAATGACCAATACGATACCAATCAGGAGATAGTCCAGGAGACTTGCGAGAGGATGTTTCCGGACGCCGGAATGACCGACATCCTTACGGCTGCGATACAGGGTATAAGCAAGCGGCGGAATGATTGTAACCGCTACGATAACGGAGGCCAGAAGGGCGAAAGTCTTGGTGTACGCCAACGGCTTAAACAGCTTGCCCTCGGCGCCGGTCATGGTGAATACGGGAAGGAAGCTTACGACCGTCGTGGAGACGGCCGTCAGGACTGCAGATGCCACCTCACGGGAAGCGGTATAAACGATTCGCAGTCGGGATTGTGACCCGTCGTTCTGAGCCAGATGACGTACTATGTTTTCACAGATGACGATTCCCATATCCACAATCGTGCCGATAGCGATGGCGATTCCGGACAGCGCTACAATGTTGGCGTCTACCTTAAAAAGACGCATGGCGATAAAACAAACCAGCACTGCCAGCGGCAGCAAGCCGGAAATCAGGGCGCTGCTGCGAATATGCCGCAGCATTACCATCACCACAATGATCGTGACGATAATTTCCTGACCGAGGGCATCATTCAGTGTTCCCAGGGTTTCGTAAATCAGACCTGTACGGTCGTAGAAGGGAACAATCCGAACCTGACTAACAGTTCCGTCAGCTAGGGTTTTTTTAGGCAGGCCGGGGGCAATTTCGTCGATTTTGGCCTTGACGTTTTGAATGGCTTTGAGTGGATTCTCACCATATCGAACGACAACCACTCCCCCAACCGCTTCCGCTCCGGCTTTATCCAGAGCCCCACGACGAAGGGCAGGTCCCAAACTGACGTGGGCTATGTTCTTAAGGAGGATGGGCACATTGTCACTGGCTCGCAGGACTACATTTTCCAGGTCTTCCAGTGATTTGATAAAACCGATCCCCCGGATTACATATTCGGCATTATTCATCTCAATGGTTCGTGCCCCAACATCCCGGTTGGATGCTCGAATCGCCCCAAACACATGGGTAAGAGTAATGGCCGCGGTTCGCATGGCATCGGGATCGACATCGATTTGATATTCCTTGACGAAGCCGCCCACCGAAGCAACCTCAGCAACTCCCTGGGCCGATTGTAAGGCGTAGCGAACTGTCCAGTCCTGGATGGATCGCAGTTCCTGCGGATCCCATCCACCGGTGGGTTTTCCCTCCGGATCATACCCTTCCAGCGTATACCAGAACACCTGTCCGAGAGCGGTCGCATCCGGCCCCAATGCCGGTCGAACTCCATCGGGTAATGTCCCGACCGGCAAGGAATTGAGTCGCTCGATTAATTTAGCCCTGGACCAGTCAAAATCCGCCCCTTCTTCAAAGATAATATAGATGCTTGAAAAGCCGAACATGCTGTTGCCGCGGATGCTTTTGACTTTAGGGACACCGCTTAAGGCAGCGCTGAGCGGATAGGTGATCTGGTCCTCAATATCTTGGGGACTGCGGCCCATCCATTCGGTGAAAACAATCTGCTGGTTTTCACCGATATCCGGGATCGCATCGACCGGAACGGGACTGCGAGGCAGCCAGTCGATGTCCCAGTCGAACGGCGCAGCGGCAATCCCGCCTAAAATCATCGCGGTGGTAACTAGAACGACAACCAGACGATTGGTCAGACAGAACGCAATGACCTTATCCAGCAGACTCTGCTTTTCGTTGGTGATAATCAGATCGTCCGGCATGGAAATACCAGCTTATAATGGTTTCTTGAACTGAGGAAGATTGAGGACGTACTTGGCCGGATCGGCTTTGAATTTTTCTTCACATCCGGGACAGCAGAAGTAGACTTTTTTCCCCTGATACTCGATGAACAACTCTTTGTTGATAAGATTGCCGTCCATGACCGGGCAGGTCTTCTGCTCGATTACCTCGGCGACCATCTTTCCCATGGAATCGGCCATGCCGCTCATTGTTTTTTTCGCATCGTCTGCTGCCATCTCCACTTCCTTGACCGCATCTTTGAACTGAGGGAGATTGACGACATACTTGGCCGGATCGGCTTTAAATTTTTCTACACAATCCGCACAGCAGAAGTAAACCTTTTTCCCTTGATACTCGATGGATATGTTTTTATTGATGGGATTGCCCGCCATGACCGGACACGATGTTTGTACTGTTGCTGCGGCGGCTGTTCCGCTTCCACTGTGATCGGCCTGTCTGTTCCCTTCCTTGTCTCTGCAGCCCTGTAATGCAAACACCGCCATGGATGCCATGGCGATCAGACTTGCCGCGATCATGATTGTTTTCCGACTCATTGTTCTTTCCTTTCCGAATTTTTTACTTACTGATTTACTTGTCTGATCTATTGATTTGAAATTGAGGCAGCTTAGTCAAATACTTTTCCGGCTCCGCCAAAAATTTTTCCTCGCATCCTGCACAACAGAAGTATATTTTCTTACCCTGGTATTCAATGAAGATGTCTTTGTTGACAGCAAAGCCCATGACGGGGCAGATTGTCTGCTCGCTCCGTGAAACAAGTGTAGTCATCTGGCTCTCTTCCTGCATAGAATCCGGGGTAGGATTCATCATGCTGATCTTGCCGCGAATCTGCATTTCCGAGTCAATCTTAAAATTGCCATTGGTGACCACCTGTTGTCCTTGGTGCAATCCTTTTTCCACCAGATACCAATCCCCCGCCCTGGGCCCCAGAACGATTTCTCGCAGTAGATACGTAGGTGTTTCACTGTTGGGATCGGACGTATAAACAACCGTACGTTTGCCTGTAATCAACGCAGCCGAAGTCGGGATCACCAGAGGAGGCTCAAAAGAATCCCCGGTGGAAACATAACCCATCGAATGTGCGATAACCAGATCCATCTTGCAGATGTCACACGTTCCGGCGTGATCTTTGACAATCTCCGGGTGCATCGGGCAGATCCACTTTCCCTCCAGTCTCGGATCCATTACTTTTCCCGCTGAAGCGACTTGGGACCGTACTACGGCGCGAACAAACATATTGGGCTTAAGCTTCTCATCAAAATTGGGCACATTCACCCGGACCTTGACGGTGCGCGTGCGGTCATTCAGCACCGGATCGATAAAGCTGATTGTGCCCTTGAACACCTCACCGGGATAGGATTCCGTGGTAAATTCCACCTCCTGGCCATATCTAAGCCACATCATATCCGATTCGTATGCATCCAGCTTGACCCAGAGCTGTGACAGGTCTGCAATGGTGTAGATCCGCGTACCGGTTTGCACATACATCCCTTCTGTGGCGTTCTTTTCAATTATGATTCCTCCCCGTGGGGCATAAATGGTTAAACGGTCCAGAACTTTCCCGCTTTTTTCGATCTGTTCGATTTGTTTTTCAGTAAGTCCTAACAGACCAAGTTTTTCGCGGGAAGCGATCAGGTTTGTTTGGGCCGAATTACGCACTGTGTCGGCCGATCCCGGCGAGAGATCGCGCACCCGATTCAAGGCCTGGAGCAATTCAGCCTGGGCGCTGATCAATTCGGGGCTGTACAACTCAACCATATGATCACCCTGACGGACCGTAATGCCCGTGTAATCGACAAACAACCGGTCAATCCGCCCTGGGACATACGTTGTGATTGACTTGACCCGGGTTTCATCAAATTCTATTTTTCCAACCATTCGCACTTCGGAGGTGATGAATTTTCGTTCTACGGGGCTGGTTTGTATTTCCATTAATTTGACGGCTTCTTCCGATAGTTCGATTTGGGTCAGTGCCGATTCCGTTTGAGATAGTGGGATTAAATCCATTTCACAAATAGGACAAAGACCGGGTTCATATCGTCGAATCTGCGGATGCATGGAACAAGTCCAGATTGTCTGTGTCTGGCTTTCGGTAACCTCCTCCGTGTGGGATACGCCACTATTACCTGAAAACAGGGGTCGAATGGAAAATCCCACGGCAAAGCCGATGAGTAAAAAGACCAGAATCAACAGGTCTTTGATCCAGGAACCAATCCAAATTTTTACCCCTGTCATAACGGAAGTCCTTATTTTACAAACTGTAAGAAATCCTACAAGTCATACTCTTTTGCTAGGAAAATGTTCGTTTTTTACCTCTTTTCTTGTCCTGTCAATTCTTAACAATCGGGATGGTGGTTATCGGAACAAATAAAAGACAATTAGACCATGGAAGAAGGCGAGAAGGACTGTCAGGATTGCAAGGCTAAGGTGTAATATCAGAAAACGACGTTTTAATCTTCTCCGTATCAGTCCCGCAAAGAATGTCAAAAAAGACAACAGGCTGTTGCTATACCCAGAGGTTGAACCAGGTGAAACAGCCAAAGAGGAGGATTTGACTGAGGATCATTCATGTCTTGGGCGTGGGTTAATTCCGACAGGAAGCAGATGAATAAAAGCAAGACGGCGACTGGTATTCCGCGATTTCTCATAAGCTTACTTCTCTGTGGTCAGGTTTAAAATCGTGTCGCAATTTTATTGCAATGGAACGGGATTAAGCTCTTTTCCGGCTAGCATCTCCAGTTCAGCCAATCGTTGCTGGTGATCGGTCACTGCTCTTTCATACGCCAGCTCGAAGTTCAGCAGGGTTCGCTGGGCGTCGATTAACGTCAGGAAATCCACCGTGTCGGTGCGATAGGCATTTTCAGCCACTTCAAGCATCTCTTTGGCCTTGGGGATAAGGATTCCGTTGAATAAGTTTACCTTTCGTTCGGCATCCTCCAGTTCGAATAGCACACGGACTGCCCGAGCGACAAGATCGTTTTCCAACTGTACTCGCTGGGCCTGTACTTGCCGAACATCGGCCCGGGCCTGCCGCCTGCCTGCACTGTAGCTGTCGCCCCAAAGGGGTATATTGACGGAAAACATGGCGATGACCGAATCCTTGCCGCTGTCGTGGACGGGCATCGCTGCTTCGCCGGTGCGTATCCAATCCACTCCGATCCCGATATCTGGGTAGGAGCGTTTCTCGGCGAGTACAACCTTACTTCGGGCGCCGTCCAGGGCATGATCTAAAGCCTTGAGCCGAGGATTGGCTTTTCGAAGTTGAGCGACGAGGTCGTCCCATTGGATTCCTACCGTTTGGTGCACAATCGGTTTTGGCCAGGGAAGGAGTAAGGATTGTTGGCGGTTTAATACCCGGTTGAGATTGGCTGTTAAAGGCCTGCGCTTCTCTTGCAGGGTTTGCAATTTGTCCTGCAGGATCGCCAGTTCGATCTGGGCGCGAATCACATCAGGATGGGGTGTTGCCCCTGCGATATATCGGGCGCGAGCCACCTCTTCAAAATGCCCCATCAATTCTTCGTTCTGCCGACCCAACTCCACAGCCCGGCCCAGATAGGCGTATTCCCAGAATCCATTTTTCACATCGTTGAACAGTTTCAGCTTCTCTGCTTCATAACGTTGTCGAGCGGCTTTGGCAGCGGCGGCGGCTGCATCCGTTCGAGCTTCGATCTTGCCGAACCAGGGGAACATCTGCATAATCCCGTACCGCTGTTCCTGGGGACCGACTCTCGTTTCCACCTCTTCGATGAAATAGCCAAAGGTAAATTGCGGATCCGGAAGAGCCTTCATTTGCGGCACCTCTTCGATGGTGGATTTGAATTCTTCAAACCGACTTTGCAATCCGGCATTATGCATGGCGGCATACCGAAGATAATCCTGCAAACTCACCAATTCATTGGGATCTGAGGCAAAAGAAGATCCGTAAAAAACAAGGGATATAGTTACAAAAATCACAAGCAGGTGGATGTATATGTTCATTTTCATAATATTTTTCCCCGAATGATCATCCATGGAAACAGATTTCTTCATTTTGTCTACAGGTTTGTAAAGGCGTATAAAAATACAGGATCCGGACTGGTGGACACGTCGAGGTCAAACGGAGGTGCTTCTTTTGTATGCCGGATATAAGATAAGGTTCTGTTACCATACCGTTGCCGTCTTCTAGTGAATGACAGGTTGACGGGCCAACTCGGAAGCAATCCGGCCAGCTTGTTTGATTGCCTTTTCGATGACCAGAGTCTGCTCCTGTGAGGAGCCATGCAGTGTGGGTTCAACGACAATGGAATGAATGGATGTAAAGCCGATAAACTGAAGAGCTAATTCTACATACGGTTTCTGCATGTCATAGGAGGCTGTCGCCGTTCCAGGGGCATAGCTGCCTCCGCGGGCGTAGACGACAGCGATTGGTTTTCCTGTTACCAGCCCTTTATAACCGGTCTCTGAATCAAACGAAAATGTGTAGCCTGGCTGGATCAGAATATCGAAGTAATGTTTGAGCCGATAGGGAATCCCAAAGTTCCACATGGGGGTAGACAGCACATAACGGTCGGCCTTTTTAAACTGCTCTATGATCCATTCTACCTTTTTCCAGGCTTCTTTCTGAGGTGTTGTCGGATTCTGGCCGTGCAGGATCGCATACTTGGTTTCCAACGCAGGGCCATTAAATTCGGGCAAATCCATCTTAAACAGATTGAGTGTTACGACCTGATCATTGGGATTTTCTTGTTTATAGGCATTGACCATGGCCTCGGCAACCAGTGTGGATTTGGATCGATTATCTCTTGGTGAAGCCTGAATATACAATAATGTACTCATACTCGTACCTTTCCTGTTCTATAGGCCCATCTGCCGGTCCTTATGCCGTTCTACGCCGCTGCATATCTGCGGTTCGTTATAAATCGAATGAATAGCACGAAAAAGGCAGGAAGACTGCGTAAGGAATTGTAAGAACCATATTTATACAATGCCGTAAAAAGGGGGATAATGCAGGCTCCATTGGTTTCGGGTACGGGAAATGTCAATACGTGGGAAGTCAATATGATTCCGGATAAACAATCAAGTTCAATAAAGACACAATTACCTCTGACGTCCCGGTTTTGGGTCTTATTTAAGAGCCTGCGGTTGCACCGTACGGATTTGTGGTCAGATGTCTTGCGTTTTGCCGGGTGGCTGGAAATGGAGGGCCGAATATATGCGGAAGGGCAAGGCATCAATCAGATTCGAATTGAATTGATTGGCGAAGGGAATATCGAATACTTTTATGCCGGCCAAAAATTGATCCGGGATCACTCGCTCGACCAATTAAATACATTATGGCGTTTTTTAATATGGATAGGCATTCATACCTGTGATTTTGACGTACGCCTTGAGCGGGATCAAATACGGGAAATAATCGCGTTTCTGTGGGCATATCAACGTAAAATCAAACGGATTCTATCGGAGGATTTGAATGATGATCTGTTTTCTCTCTTCTGTGAGTCCGGTCAGCATATTGCCTGTACGGAAACTCGAATTCGAGAAGGGATACTAACGATAGACTACAGTTATTGTACACTACGGTTCAGTCATCTTGTGCACTGGTTTGAAAGCCGGCATAAGAACCTGCGGGATCATCGCGTTTTCTTTCGCAGTGCCCCTGTCTATGGTGCACTAGCCGTTCTTGTGGTGATGGGACCAAGTCTGTTCTATGCCCTGCTTCATGAACTGTGGTATTTGTCTGTTGTTCTGTGTCTGGCGATTCTGGTTTTGTTCAGCCTTGTCTACCTATTCTTTATGATCGTGGGGAGCATCGAGTATGACAATGAGGAAAAGGCCTTTCAATTGCGCAAGGCTTTTACTCAGCTTAAGCGGTATACGGAGCGTATCAATAACGATATAGTTCAGGCACGACGGGTACAGGAGCGATTTCTCCCGGCCTTGAACCATATGCCTCTTTCGTATCATTTGGATTGGGCCGCCTCCTTCCGACCCGCTGAGCTGGTCGGGGGAGATTATTTTGATGTAGTCCGGCTTGACGATAAAAAAGTGGCGATTCTATTCAGTGATGTCTGCGGTCATGGGATGGCGGCTGCTTTTCTCACCGCCGTTCTCAAGACCTCCTTTTTGGCCTGGGCGGATCATCACGATGGGTTGGAGTCTCTTGCGGCCGAGGTGAATTACAATCTGTATCGAATGGCCCCCGAAGGGGGATTTGCGGCGGTGTTTATGGCGATTTATGATGTGTCGACAGGGCAATTGAAATATGCTAATTGTGGCCATCAACCCGAGCCCCGGATTATCTCATCCGACAAACATGCACCTGTTGCTGCCTTGTGTAATGCAAGAAACATACTTCTGGGAATACAGCCGAGACTGACCCTGCAATGTCGGTCGGAGTCATTGCGGCCGGGCGATACACTCGTGTTCGTTTCCGATGGAGTCGTGGAAAACCTGAACATTAACGAAGAGAATTACGGCATGGAACGTTTTGAGACGTTGTTGGAATCCCATCGTATGTTGAAGGTCGGCCGTCTTGTGGAGGTTATCTGCGAGGAAGCAAATTGTTTCAGTCAGAATGCCATGCAAAGTGATGATCGTACTGTTCTGGCCGTTCGGATTAAGTCCTTAAAAGAAGAAGAGCAGATTTCTGAGGCCGTCGCAGATAGCTATGCGATATGATAGGCTTGTTGACTCGGTTGTAATATCTATCGTCCCGTGTTTTGCCTTTTCCATATGAAATCCGCATTTTCTATACCTTGCATAGAGGGAGAATACTTGATATAATCTTTTGTGAGTGAGGACTTATCCTGAGTGATAAGGCATCTGTTTCAATGGTTTATTTCGTGAATGAATCATGGATGATCGGTGTAGGAGAGTTAAGGTATTCGGTCTGCTTTTTGTGGGAATTGCCACAATCTTTCTTTGTGGGTGGTTCCTGTGGAAAGACAGATTCTTTATGATTCGCGTTCTGCGTGTCTACAGAGAGCAAAGACCGCCTGCTTCTCTTTCCATCATGCAACCCCTCAATGGCGCGATATATCCGAAGGATTTTGCCTCACCGACTTTCCAATGGGTATCTGATCCTTCCGTTGATGTATGGGTTATCCATTTTGAAAGAACCGGCAAGCCTGCGCAACTGTCATTTCTGACAGGGCAGAATCGATGGATACCAACCCGCCGGCAATGGGATCGAATTCGATCCCTTGTCGGTCAGGGCCAGGCTCAATTGCTCGTTATTGGAGCCAACCGTTCCAATGCGGTGGATATTGTCAAAACCGGTTCCGTCGTTTTTTCCATTGCACCGGATCCGGTTGCCGCACCCATTTTTTATCGTGAAGTGAACCTTCCCTTCAATGATGCGGTTAAAGACCCAACTAAAATTCGATGGCGATTCGGTTCGGTATCGAGCTCAACGCAACCACCTGTTGTCTTGGAGAATCTTCCCGTCTGTGGCAATTGCCACTCGTTTTCGCGCGATGGTCGGATTATCGGGATGGATGTCGATTATGCCAGCAGCAAGGGCTCGTATGTTATTACACAGACGGCGCAACAGATGGTTCTTGCCACCACAGATATTATGACCTGGAATGATTATAAAAAAGAAGATGGCAGGCAGACTTTCGGTCTTCTCAGCCAGGTCTCGCCTGACGGCAATCTTGTAGTCAGTACCGTCAAGGACCGATCCGTATTTGTCGCTACCGAACCATTGGCTTTTTCACAGTTGTTTTTTCCCATCAAAGGCATCCTTGCCGTATACAATCGACAGACTGAAACATTCCAGGCTCTCCCCGGGGCGGATGATCCGGCGTATGTACAGAGCAATCCAATGTGGAGTCCGGATGGAAGATATATCCTGTTTGCTCGAGCTCCGGCCTATGAGTTAAGAGCCGCCGATAAGGATCAAATTCTGCTTACATCCGATCAGGTCAGCGAATTTCTTAAAGAAAAGAAGGAGTTCAAGTTCGACATTTATCGAATTCCTTACAATGAGGGGCAAGGGGGAATTCCGGAACCGGTCGAAGGTGCATCCCATAACAGCAAAAGTAATTACTTCCCCAAATTCTCTCCGGACGGCAAATGGATCGTTTTCTGTCAGGCTGAAAACTACATGCTCCTTCAGCCGGATAGTGCATTGTATGTAATCCCTGCGGAAGGCGGGAAAGCGCGTCGGTTAGAGTGCAATACTGAAAGAATGAATTCCTGGCATAGTTTCAGTCCCAATGGACGGTGGCTGGTATTCTCTTCCAAGGTGTATTCGGACTATACCCAGTTGTTCCTGACGCATTTTGATGAACAGGGGAGAACGACCCCACCGATTCTTCTGGATCGTTTTACTACCTCCAACCGGGCGGCCAATATCCCGGAGTTTGTCAATCTTGCTCCGGAAGCCATCACCTGCATTCATGAAAGTTTTCTGGACGATTATTCGTTTGTACGTGTCGGAGATCAGTTCTACCGTGCCGGCGATGCCGACGGCGCTATCACGAATTACTACAAGGCACTCGAATTGAATCCAAACAGTGTGCGAGCTCACGTCAAATTGGGTTTTCTTTTGTATCATGTTAAAAATCAGATCCGGCAGGGTAAAGACCATTCGCAACGAGCTCTGGAACTGGATCCAGGGAACGTATTTGCCCACTATGATCTGGGATATGCACTCTTGTTGGAGGGGCAGGCGGGAAGGGCGATTGAGCATTTGTCAAAAGCGGTGGAGCTGGCTCCCAAGGGTGTCAATATGCAGTATAATGCCCTCCGGATGCACTCTACTTTGGCCAGGGCATACTTTATCGAAGGGCAGTATGCAAAGGCCATCCCGTCTTTAGAGATCCTTCTTGTGCTTGCACCTGACAATCTCAAGAACCGTTATGATCTGGCCATCGCTCTGATATCGACCGGTAAGATTGACCAGGCCCTCGAACATTATAAGGCGGCCGTAACAAAAGATCCCTCCATAGACCGCTCGCCTCAATTGCACCTCTGGCTGGCGGAGAAATATGCAAAAGAACGACGGTTTGCCGAAGCGGTTGCCTCCGCCGAAAAGGCCGCCGCGATTGCCCGGGCTTTGGGGCAGGTCCAACAGGCCAATCAGATCCTGGAACAGGCAAGAGAATATCAACATAACCTGTAGTCTGTCGAATAGACATTACTGTCAGGATGTTAAAAGATGAAAAAGACCATCGGAAAGTATCATTTCGTTATAGGATTATCTCTGTTTTTGGTGAGTTATTTGTGGGCTGCCGATACAGGGGATATCGCCTATGGAGGGTATCTGTTTGCCCATATGACTAAACAGGATTACGGCCGGTTGTATTATTCGATCAGCAGCGATGGATTGCACTGGGAATTACTCAATAAAGGCAAGCGTGTTCTGGGGGAGGACTATCGTGGGCATCCGGATATTTGTCAGGGGCATGACGGGAAATATTACCTGATCGGTAATTACGAGCGCAAGCCGTCAATTTCTTTGTGGGTGTCCGACAACCTGGTCACATGGAAAAGGTTCGGCCGGTTTGCGCCCGATATATACAAAATTCCCAATTTCAAGCCGACTCTCCTTTACTTGGGTGCACCCAAAATCTTTTTCGATGCGTCTTCCTCACAATATCTGATTACCTGGCACAGCACCATAGAGCCACCCATCAAGGAGGATACAGAGCAATTCTGGCGGGGCATGCGAACCCTCTATGTTACCAGTAAAGACCTGAAGACGTTTTCGAATCCCAGACGCCTTTTTGATTTTGAGATGGCTACCATCGACGTCGTCATTCGCGAGGAAAAGAATGTGTATTACGCTTTCATCAAAGATGAAAAATATCCTTCCTTTGACTGGCCGACTGGAAAAACCATTCGTATTTGCTCTTCCCAAAACCTGCTTGGACCGTATACAAAACCCGGTCCGAAAATTACACCCAATTTCCGGGAAGCGCCGACATTGATCCCCCGTCTTGATGGCAAGGGCTGGTACCTCTACTACGAGCAATATCCCGCTGTCTCCTACGGACTGTCCACTGCTCCTCATCTGGCGGGGCCCTGGTACGATGTCTATTGCGGGGATTACGAAGTCCCCACGAACGCCCGTCATGGTTGTATGATTCCCTTAACGAACGCACAACTTGATGCGATTGTCAAGGTGTACGGAAACAGCCATGTACAAAACTCAGACTCTCATTGAACCAGTTCTTTCGTGTAACACTTCTAAGGTAAAATGCTCAACAGAGCATTCATGAGAGTTCGCAGGCCGTGCAAGATCCCCTTTTTAGGTCACTCGCTTATCCATAGGAGCAGCGAGAATAGCCTTATCACGAAGATCCGGAAACACCGGGGGCATGCCGATCGTAACCGACTCCCGGGAAAGTTACCATCGTTATCCTTTAAAGTATTGTACTGAGAAGGTGAACGGTTTTTCAAATAGGGATTGTAGGAAATAGGGAGTATAAAAAAGGGTGGACCATCCGGACCACCCATAAAGTCAAAAACCTGAGTTGGAACAATTCTTTCGTGTGGATTATTCACACGAAGGATTGACTAGCAGCAGACCTCAGCGGGAGAAAGCGATACGGCGGTCTTGCCGCTCTTTTCGGTGTAT
>JAFGPC010000155.1 GCA_016926155.1 Sedimentisphaerales bacterium | reverse complement strand
TTCCATGCCCGTTCGGTGATCCTCGCTACCGGAGGCGTCTCCTGGCCCGAGACCGGCTCTACCGGAGATGGGTACGCCATAGCCGCATCCTTCGGGCATACGATTGTCAAGCCGCAGGCGGCGCTGATCCCGCTCGTCACGAAAGAACCATGGGTGAGCGATCTTCAGGGGCTCGGCCTGGAACAGGTACAGATCAAGGCTTTCATAACAGGGATTAAAATAAGCTCATCCATCGGAGCAATGATGTTCACGCAGGATGGGATCGGGGGCCCGGTGGTTTTTGATCTGAGCCGGCACTTGACCGGATGGTGCGATTCGAAAACGCCGATCGAGCTGCGGATCGATTTTTTTCCCGGCATGGATCGAAAGCCGCTGGAGCAAAAGCTGATTGCTTTGTGTAACGCGCATCCGAAAAAAAAGATGCCCGGATTGCTCTGTGAACTGATGCCCCGCGCCTTGTGCGAGACGCTATGTCGTCTGACCGATTGTTCCGACGTATCAGCTTCACAACTACCCAAAGACAAACGAAACAGCCTGCTTGATCTGTGTAAGGCCCTGCCGCTGCATGTTGTCTCCACGCGACCTATCGAAGAAGCGACCGTTACCCGCGGCGGCGTGGATACCGCCCAGATCGATCCAGAGACCATGCAGTCCCGGCTTTGTCCCGGCCTGTACTTTGCCGGCGAGGTGATCAACGTGGATGGCCCCTGCGGCGGCTACAACCTCCAGATCGCCTTCTCCACCGGATACCTGGCAGGTCAATCTGTCACTTCCTATCCTCCTGATGAAGAGAGTTTGAAATGAAACCATTCCATTGGGTGCTTGGAGCGATCAACCTGGCGCTGTTGCTCGGATTCGGCGCGATGTATGCTGTGCGGCTCAATTACGAATTCATTATTTATGTCGCGGTGATCCTGTTCTTTCTGTGTCTGATCGCAATCAGCCTGCGACGAATCGAATACACACCTGCCGCGCTGATCAGCTTGACGATCTGGTCGGCCATGCACCTGGCCGGCGGTGCGGTGCCCGTCGGCGCCGAGCGGCTCTATGACGCCATCCTTATTCCCCTGTCTACTACCTATCCTGTTCTACGATACGACCAACTGGTTCATATATGGGGCTTCGGCTCGGCGACGCTGGTAATGTATTGTCTGTTACGGCCCTCTCTGCGGGAGCAGGCACGTAACAATCTCATCTCACTGTCGATCGTCGTGGGCATGGCCGGTCTCGGCGTCGGAGCCTTCAATGAGATCGTCGAGTTTGTCATCACGGTGGTCACTCCCGAATCCGGAGTCGGCGGCTACCTGAACACTGCCCTGGACCTGTGCTCCGATCTGGTCGGGGTGACCTGGGCGATCCTCTATATCCACCTACGCTATGGCACACTCAGTGTCCATACAGTGAAAAAGTAAACCTGAGCAGTGGGAGCAAGGTCAGTTTAAGTGTAATAGTTCAATTCTCCTCCCACTGGGCCGGATCGAGATGGTAATAGTCCTTAAGTTCTTCGTAAAGCTGCGGGTGCCGTTTTTGCATCTGTCGGGATTTTTCGAAGAAGGTCTCGGTGGCGACGGCAAAGAATTCAGCGGGATTCGTAGCCCCATAACTGTTCAGAACAGACCGACGCCGTGAACGGCTCTTGTCGCGGAGTTGTTCGTATTCGTGCCCCAGCACCCGTGCCCAGGATCGATAGCTGGATCGGTTGTTCAGAATCGGCGCCCCGTCCGCCGATCCGTCCTCCTGATCGAGCTGGTGGGCCAGTTCATGCAGAACAACATTGTGTCCATCCTGGATATTGCGCGCCCCGCCGGCAACATTGTCCCAGGCCAGGACCACCGGGCCGTTCTGCCAGGATTCACCCGCCCGTGCTGATGGACCTTCGGTGACGATTACTCCATCCGAACTGGCCTGCCGGGCCACGTATGTATGCGGGTAGACATAGATAGTTTTGAGCTTTAAAAAGAACCGGGTTGGGCGATTCAGCAGGAGCATACAGGCCTGGGCGGCGATGGTAACGCGGATCTGGTCGGTAATCTCCTGCCCTTTGCAGCCGATAAAGGTTTTCTCGGCCAGAAAGACGTTGATTAGTCCATGGAGCTGATTCTTCAAATCCGTAGGCAGCCGTTTATACAGCGGCACATTACGCAGTAGGATGGATTCGAATCCTTCGGCAAGCGGCTGCCGGAGAAGTCGCTCGCGTCGGGCCCCCCGGCGCAGACGCCGCCACGTGAGCCAGAATACTGCTGTCCCAGCCGCCAGAAACGATCCCACTAGTAGATAGCCCCATGCCTTCATAGTCGTTCCAAATAGAATCGTTCACAACAAGATCGGATAGGACGGATTCGTTTTTTAAATCTATGCTGTCTCATCCTTTTCCGTTTCAGTTATAATACGGCGCAGGATGCTATAGGCCGGCAGGTCGGCCTCAATCAGAAAGAACTGGCTATGATTCATTGTATCGGTGGCCTGTCCCTGTGGCGTGGCGAAGACCGGTGGCATTACAATCCGGGTTAGTGTACCACCCGGTGTCAGAAGTTCCAATTCATCACTGGCCCGGATCGTATTGCGGACCCTCACCACTGTTTTGTTGTCGATCTTTTCGGGAAGGACATCGCCCACAAAAACGGCATGCCCCTGCGATCTGCTCTGTTGCGTTGCATAATCGTCTTCCGTAATTTTACCTTTGAGAAAGCCGGTCGAATAACCCCGGTTGGATACGCGGTTGAGAAGACCGAACGCTTCCTCACGAGAGAAGTGACGTCCGTCAAGGATCTGCCTGTAAAACGACACAATCGAGGCAAGGTAGTAGACCGATTTCATGCGTCCCTCGATCTTGAACGAGCGAATCCCCAGCTCCGCCAGGCGGGGTATATATTCGAACAGGGCCAGTTCCCGGCTATTGAACAGATACGATCCACGCTGGTCTTCAAAGACGGGAAAGTATTCGCCGGGCCGTTTCTCCTCGACCAGGGCATAGCTCCATCGGCATGGGTGCTTGCACTCGCCCCGGTTGGCACGCTGTCCGGTCAGGTAATCGCTGATCGCGCAACGGCCCGAATAGGAAAAGCAGACAGCGCCGTGGATGAACACTTCCAGCTCAACCGAACCGGCGGTCTCGGCGGCGATCTGCCCGATCTGCCCCAGCGACAGTTCTCGGGCCAGGTTGATCCGTGCGGCACCGAGTTCCCTATAGGTCGCCACGGTCTGGGCGCTGACGGTGTTGGCCTGGGTGCTAATATGGATCGCCGCGTTGAGGTCGAGTTGGCTCAACGTTCGGAGTACGCCCAGGTCCGAGATGATAAAAGCGTTGGCCCCCATCGCATCCAGCGTCTTTGCCGTCTCGACCAGTTGCGGGTATTCTTCTGTGAATGGATAAATATTCAGGGCAACATACCCCTTGCGCCCGTGGTCATGTAGAATTTGCAGGCCTGTTTTTGCTTCGGAAAAGGTCAAATTGCCCGCATAGCTCCGCAGTGAACCGAATTCGCATCCGAAATAGACTGCATCAGCACCATAGGCAACCGCCCATTGCAGTTTTTCCAAAGTTCCTGCCGGCGCCAGCAGTTCCGGTGTCATCGGCGCATCTCCTCCAATGCATGGTCCATTTTGTCAGCAGTGTTTATCCATTCGAATCGCTGCATAGCCGCAATCCCGCGCTGCGGCTTTCCGCGCCATAATTGGCCCTGTTGCGTTTGATGCAGCAAGAATTCCAGTTTACCTGCCAATCCTTGCACCGTATCGTCGTAGAAAAACTCATCCGGCTCCAGGATTTCCATTTCAGACAGTACTTCCGGATAAGCCAGTCGTTCGGGCAGGACCGGATAGGCGCCCGCGGCAATCGCTTCGACGATGCTTAGACCAAAAAACTCATGCTGTGCAGTCGAGACAATAATATCAGCATCAGCTAACACATCGCAATACGCTTGTTGAGTGGGCTGATAGCCCCAATGGTCAATGTGTTCAGTAAAATAATCCTTCGCCCATGGAAACACTTCCGGTATTTCCCGAAACTGTTCGCCGATCACGTTGATTCGAAAAGCAAGGCCCTTACTCTTAAGAATCTGTAACGCGGCAAAAAAATCGTCGGGATTTTTATCGTGCTCCCATCGTGCAGCCCATAGGATTCGCGGGGGTCCGGATTTTCTTTTGTCACGTTTAGGAAAAGGTTCAATGCCTGGTGGATAGATTGCGGATTTGACACGGATATCGTCAATCTGATCCAAAGGAGCGTAGTCCGGCATCCGCTTGAAAAATACCTCCAAAGCCGATAGAAATTGGTCCCGATGAAACCCCGAATTAAACCATACCGCATCGGCCACCAGGGCCGTGGTAAAATTGGTCAGAGCATATTGATAGTCACGCTCGCTTTCAAAGCGAACCGGATAGGTAAGCTGGTTTTCATGGAAATAGACGACCGTTGGCAGTCGGGCGACGCAGGAATCGGCCAAGCCTCGAAATTCGGCTAGATTGACCATATCCGAACAGAAAAGGATATCCCACAGACAAGCATCCGGGCCTGATTGTATGACCTTGTTGACTTGTTCGACAAAGGTGATGGCCCCGTGCCGCATCCGCCATTTCCATTTATTGGCAGGCAAAGTAAAGAGATCCCACTGATGTTGACTATGTGCAACCCAGCCGTTCAGAAATGCCCGGTGGCTCCCCCCGTAATAGGCTTCCAACGACAGAATCCGCATCTTTTTCCTGTTTCATTCGTTTTTAACACAAGAAACCGGTTCACTGCAGATATAGTAAGGCAAAAATGAGCCGATTGCCAGTTAGACCGATTGATTTATAGATAAACAGGGGAAAAAGGAACCTCCGCGTAAAAAGAAAGGGAGGCATTGGCAGGCAATGTCTCCCTGAAACCCCCGCTGCCGCATAAATCCAGTTTGCAGCGCTAATTACATCTATTCCGCGGCATCCGACCAGGATTTTTATACTGCTTTCCTCGGCGGCTACAATTGCTTGTGCTCATCCATGTTGTTTGTTGATCAACATTCAGTATATCGTCCAGATAGGTATTTTCCACTACTTATAATAAGTATATTCCCCGATTTTGTTCAAGTGAAATAACAGAAATACTCCAGAAAATCTTTTACACAGGTTGGATTTCTCATTTTTCTGTGTTTAATTGTGGTTTGTTCTGTCGGTGTTCTTGAAAACCTAATATATCCTCAAAAAACAGGGATATTATTGGCCCGTGATGTTTTCACTTCTCCAACAAAAGAAGTTTTAGATTATGGGTGATCTGTCCAAGGATTTTTCCTGGAGATGGAGCATCCGATGAGATTTGAATGTGTCTTTGGCTAAGATATTGGATTATCGGTCCTTGAAAGGCCTCTTGCATATCGGTAACATTACCGATTAACTCCAGGATTGGAATATAGACAAATGGACGTATCAGGTCCGGATGGGGCAGGTGTAGACCGGGTAAATCCCCCATAAAACCGCCGTAAAGGATCAGATCCAGATCAATGGGGCGTGGAGCAAACTTGTCCTCTGTTCGAATTCTTCCCAGAGCGCGTTCCACCTGATGAAGAATATCAGTGAGATTCTGGGGATCCAGGACAGTTTCGATTTGCCATACGCCATTGATAAAAGCCGACTGGTCTGCCGGGCCAACAGGCCTGGTCAGATAAAACGTCGATGATGCGACAACGTTTACATGCTGTCGCAGCAGCGAAAGGGCCACAGGGATATTCGTCTCCGGCTTGATGTTGGAGCCGACAGCGACGAAGGCAATATGGGCGTGCTTGGGCCGTTCCATGAAATCAAGGTCTGACAATTTCCACACCGACGCTGCGAGCAAAACGAAGAGCGCTGGGTTTTTCTACACAGACACGAACGCGGGCAACCTTCTCGAAGCTCAGACAGATCGCAGCAATACGTTCAGCTAGCCGTTCGACTAAAAGGAACTGTGATGTTTCCCCCATGGCGAGGATAGACTGTTTGACAGACTTGTAATTGATCGTGTCTTCGATATTATCACTTGCTCCTGCAGCCCGCAGATCGACATAGAGAGTGAGATTGACAAGGATATCCTGTTTTTCACGACGTTCGTCGTCGTTGACACCGATGACACATCGAAATTGCAGATCGTGAATGTGAATTGCATCGAGTATTTTAACCATACATGGTTCCCCGCATATGTCGGCCACCATCGACAAAAATGACCTGGCCTGTAATGAACGAAGCGTTTAGCAGAAACAGTACGGCATTGATGATATCAGTCGGATTACCATGGCGCCGCAACGGATTGGTATGGGCCAGTTCCTGCAAATATGTTTCATCCTTTCCCTTGGGTGGCAGGATCAGTCCCGGCGCGATGGCGTTCACGCGGATCTGCGGAGCCAGTTCCATAGCCAACATCCGAGTGAGGCTAAAGAGCATGCGTTTACTCAGGTGATACGAAGCATGTTTGCTGTCATAATCGACGATACGGCAATCGAGAAAGTTGATAATCTGTGAAGCCTCCTTATACGCGGCAAAAACACGGGCCAGTTGTAGTGGGGCAAGAGCATGAATACGAACGTTATACCAAAGGGCCTCTTCGGTGAGCGACTGAATGGTGTCTGAAGTGAAAATCGATGCGTTGTTAATTAGAATCTCAATCGGGCCGGCCAAGGCGCAGGCTTCGCTGAATAGGGCCTCAGGTGTGCCTGGTTCGGTAAGGTCGGCTCGCAGGGACCATGCACGAACACCTTTATGCCGCAGGGCATCGACAAGAGCCTCAGCGTCAGTAGAGCTGGTGTTGAAATGGACGATCACATTCACGCCTTGCTCGGCCAAAGCAAGGGCTATCGTTCGACCCAGGCGATGAGCGGCGCCCGTAATCAGGGCCGTCCGGCCGGCAAGATTGTCGGATTGTGTTGCCATACAACGAGTCCCATGTTCACCCGGTTACTGAAAAAAGCTATATTGCTTTATAATATTGTTGTTTATCCGGGGGATTCTGTCAAGGACGGATGTTTCCGACGTGTCAATTAAAGATTAGAATTCGCTTTGTGAGGCTTTGGCGTCAAGGTATTGGGCCAGGGTTTGCTTCAGGCTATCCCTGTTAACCGGTTTGGTAAGGTATGCGTTACAACCGACAGCGTAGCATTTCTGTTCGTCGCCTTTCATGGCATACGCTGTCAGAGCGATAATAGGCGTCCGGCAGCCGCGGTCACGCAGGATTTTTGTCGCATCGAAACCATTCATATTGGGCATCTGCATATCCATGATGATGACATCAAATGATTCTATGCCGACTTTCTCCACCGCTTGAACGCCATCAGCAACGACAGTAACCTCCAGACCAAGACGTTCCAGGAGCAATTGAATCAAGTATTGATTAGCTGGTGTGTCTTCGGCGACCAGTGCCTTACCGGCAAAAAGGGTTATCGCAGTGTTTTTGGTTTTATGGGTTGTCTCGTTGGCAACATTGTATCGGTCCATACATTCGGATTGCAGTTCTCCAATCTCCAAGGGAAACAGAAGCGTAAAAACCGATCCCTTGTCCGGCGTACTGGTAACGCTGACTCTGCCTCCCATCAACTCGGTCAATCGACGTGTAATCGTCAGACCCAGGCCTGTACCTCCAAATTGTCGTGTTGTGCTTCCGTCGGCCTGTTGGAACGATTCAAAAATACTCTCCAGCTTAGCCTCGTTGATTCCGATTCCCGTATCCTCCACATCAAAACGGAGCAGCGATTGATTGTCGTCCGATTCGATCGATACGTTAACATAGACATGGCCTTGGGAAGTAAATTTGATTGCGTTATTGATCAGATTGATCAGACATTGTCGCAAACGCACCGGATCGGTGTGAATCCGGGCCGGCAATTCTCCGCATTGAAGAATGTTGAAATCCAGCTTCTTTTTATATGCCAGCGGTCGCAAAGTTGATTCCAGCCCATGCAGCAACTCGGACAGACAGCATTCTTCTACCTGGATGTTGATTTTGCCCGCTTCAATTTTAGAAAAGTCAAGAATGTCGTCGATGATCTGCAAAAGGCTTTCACCGCTATGCACAATAGTCCGTACAAAATCTTTATGTGCAGGTTCCAGATCCTCTTTGGATAGCAATTCCGAAAAGCCGAGAATGGCATTCATTGGAGTGCGAATTTCATGACTCATGTTGGCCAGGAAATCACTTTTGGCCTGGTTTGCCTGTTCGGCCTGTTGTTTGGCCGCCTCCAGTTCCGCTGTCCGTTCTTCGATCCGCCGTTCCATCTGACTGTGTGCCTGTGCCAGTTCTTCGCTGGTGCGTATATGACGCTCGATTACTTCGCGGATCCGGCGAATCATGAGGTTAAATGCACGCTGCAGCGAACCAAGTTCATCCGGATCTTCCGTATCTTCAATGTGTGCATCCAGATTGCCCCGTTCCACCTGCTGTACGGCTTCCAATGATCGGTCGATGCGTCGATTCAGTCGCATGGAAAAATGATAAGCCAGTGAAAGGCTCACTACCAGAAGAAGGCCTGTTACTGCCAGGACATATCCCAGATATTCGTTTCGCTGTCGATACATCTGGGCCTGAGGGATGCTTTTACCCACGATCCATCCCCATTCCGGGCAGGATTTATACACACAAAAGTGCGGCTGATTGTCTAGCAAGTAGGTAAAGTCCCCATCCTGATCCTTCCACAGCGCCGGGGAGAACCGGGTTAATACGTTGGTGCCCGCAGGCAGGAAAGGGTGATAAACAATGTTTCCATCCGTGGAAACGATAAAGAAAAAACCGTGATTATCTTTGCTGTATTTGACAAGATGCCCGCCCGTAAGCTTCTCTAACAACCGATCCACGGATGCCTTTCGGGATTGAGGAATATCCCATACGCCTGTTTTTCGAAGCGTAGTGTATTCGATATCCATTTCATTAACAAAATGATCGATTTGATGGATAAGGTTGTCACGATTGAGTGGATACAGAATGCGATTAATACTGAACACACCAACTAACACGATTGTACATGCCATCAGAGCCGGTATAATGACTGAAAATAAATATATCCTGTCTCGCAGTCTCATGGAAGATATTCCGATTTATCGTTGTGCCATCATCACAGAATCCTCTTAATTTGGATTATCATCGGATATTTACACAGGGTGCTTTGGGCAAAGAAGGCGATTTTTTAATTCCAGAATTAAAAGTGCATAACTTCTTATTATAAAAAGACATAAATCTTGTTGATACAGTTGTTTTCAAGAAATTTCTTTCTGTCGTGCTTATCGGACGTCCATCATCACGAATCCAGACCGCTTGCACAACATCACTACTAGTGCTAGGATATGTTTAAATTGCTTAGAATTGAGAGTGACCCTTGCGCTCAATGCGGACCTGCCGGTAAGGATCCCCAGATGTTAAATATTGGCCGTCTAAAATTGGATGTACCTTTTTACCAAGCCCCATTGAGTGGGTATACAGACCGAGGGATGCGTCGTCTGGCACGTCGATTTGGTTGTCCGCTGACTTTCACCGGAGTACTGCTGGACAAGATCGCGTTGAATGCGAAAGCAATCAAAAAACTGCATTTTCAACCATGCGAGGATGAGCATCCTGTAGGAGCACAAATTCTTGGAGAAGATCCGAAGACCATGTCTCGTTCGGCTGCCATGTTTCAGTCGGTCGGCTTTGACGCTATCGATCTGAACTTCGCCTGTCCGGCCCCCAAGGTCCTCAGGCGTGGTCGAGGAGGGGCTCTCTTGAATACACCCAGCACCATCATCGAAACTCTCGAACGGGTTAAGGAAGCCGTCACGATTCCCATTCTGATGAAACTGCGGATTGGATGGGATGAGAGTTCGGAGTCAAAAGATCTGTTCTGGGAGATCTGCGAACGGGCTGCCGCCCTTGAGCCGGATGCTGTAGGGATTCACGGACGAACCGTCAGTAAAAAATATCGCGGAAAGGCCGATTGGAATACAATTGCTCAGGTCAAACACCGTTTCCCATCGATAACTGTGATCGGCAGCGGTGACCTGATGACAGCGAAGAATATTGCCGAGCGAATAGGAAGCGGCGATGTGGATGGGGTGATGATTGCCCGTGGGGCTATCGGTAATCCATGGATTTTCCATGAGGCTCGTGCCTTGTTAGAAGGTCAACCCACCCCCCCGGCACCTTCGGTCGACCAGGTCGGCCGGCTGATGCTGGAACATATCGAAATGATCCTGGCAATGTACCCCCCACGAAAGGCGGTGCCGTTCTTTCGCAAGTTTGCCGTCCACTACTGTAAACGCCATCCGCAGCGAAAAAAAGCCCTTTTAGACATTCTTGCAGCCAAGTCCCCGGAGCGGCTCCGGTCGACGGTTTCGCAGTGGTTTTCGGTCTGAAAACCCAATTTTTCATGCCCATTTCGTGTAACCGATGACGGTTACTGCGCGTATAACATGTCGAATGCCCACCCGGGACGCATTTGGGCAGGGAAATTTGTAAGAGAAATTGGTATAATAGAGAAAGAACGAAAGGAGCATGAAGATGAAAAAGAGCATTTTAGTATTGGTACTTCTTGCGGTATGCAGCTCAAGTCTTGTTGCGGCCCCGCTGAATAAGGCTCGCGTCAGCAGTCTGGCAAACTGGGTTGTACATCTGGATGTTGATCAACTGGGAAAAAGTACAATCGGAAAACTGGGACGTGAGGAAATCCGTAACAGTGAAATCGAACAAAAGCTTCAGGGCTTTGCCCAGGTATTTTCCTTCCATCCGCTGGATGACATTCAGAACATCACACTCTGTGGCCGTGGTAAAGATCCACATGAAGCCGTGGCTATCGCCCAAGGCAAATATGATCAGTCCATTTTGACTTCGCTGGTTTCTATGAATCCATTTTATGAAACTTCCAAACACGGCGAGCACACAATCCATAGCTGGATTGATGAAAAACAGGGTTCCAATGGACAACGACAGTATGGTGCATTCTATGGCAGCGATACGGTCTTAATCAGCATGGGGGAATTAACTCTCCAACACGTACTTGATGTTTTTGACGGTGAAGCCAACAGCATGATGTACAATTATGACTTGGCTGATTTCGAGCAGGAACATCCGGGTATGTTTCTTCTCATCGCCGCCCAGAACGTCAACGAACATCTGGATGGCATAGATGATTCGGGCTTACTACAGCAGACCGAACGATTTGCTTTAGCAGTGGGAGAAGATGACGCCAGTACATATGTGGATCTGACGATTCAGGCTGTCAGCTACGACGCAACGACAAAAATCGCCCAAATTTTGACGGGGCTTAAAGCTTTTGTGACACTAGCTATAACTGAGGAAGCCCCGGAATTAGCCAAGTTGGCCGAATCTATTGAAATTGGATGGCAGGATGATGTTGTCCGAGTCCATTTAGACTGGGACAGCAAGAAACTGGTATCTGTTTTGAAAGAAATAGCTGAGAAACACGAAGCCGAAGCAGTCGAGGCAGTTTCAACAGCAATCAAGTAAATCCAAAAAATCGTGACGGGAAATGAAAGACCCCTCAGAACAACACAATTCATACTTGCCCGAGATTAATTCTGGGCCGATGGAAATCCGAAATGAAGCCGACCTGGTCCGGGCAGCCCAGCAGGGTTGCTCGGCCAGTTTCTCGGAACTGGTGGATCGGTATAGTCCGCGGTTGCTTCGTTTTCTAAGACGACGCACAGGCCATTTCGGAGATGCCGAAGATCTGACCCAGGAGACATTCGTCCGGATGTACCGGAACCTGCATGAATACAGAAATCTGGCCAGTTTTTCGACGTGGGTCTTTACGATTGCCTCGCGTCTGGCAGTAACGCACCTGCGGCGAAAGAGGGTCCGGGCCGTTGTACCGATCCGGGACATTCCGGCCAAGCGGCCCGAACCACATCAGATCATAGAACAAAAAGAACAATCCGATCAGCTCTGGATTCTTACGGAACAATTGCCAAACAATCAAAAGCAAGCGTTGGAGTTGCATTATGCCGGACAGTTATCCATCCGGGAAACGGCCAAGGTAATGGGAAAAAGTCAAACACATGTCAAAGTGTTACTATTTCGAGCAAGGGTGGCTCTTGCGCGAAAGCTACAACACAATCGGGCAATCCAAAGACATCCGCAGATCGCCGATGAGCGGTTTATGCAGGAAAGGATAGGTGTATAATGATCTGTTTGTGGTATCGATGGAAGATTTCCGATGCGGTCAATGGGGAAAGCCGTCTGTCCGAATCGACCCGGCAACACCTGCAGCAATGTACTTCCTGCCGGCAGTTTTACCGACACTCCATAGACCTGGCCGAAAGTCTGCAAACGGATCCGATTGCCCCTGAAAAGCTTACCGCCCTACACCAGCGCATTATGTCTTCTATAGAAACCGCTAAACTAAACAGGCGGAAACGCCATAGGCGTTATTTCGGGCCGACCATGGCGGCGGCGGCCGGATTTCTTCTGATCGGGATTTCCGTGGTTATCGTGCTGATTCTGGCAAGACCTGAACCACCGATCGGCTCCACCGATCCGGTAGGATATTTGAAAGAGGTGTTTGCCGAGGTAACGCCCGTCCGGACACAGGGGCGGCCTTTGACAGTCTCAGGCCTAATCACCGATCCCTATTCGCGCGAACTGACTCGTCTGACACGAGAGGCAGAATCCGGTGTCAAATTTGTCGCGTTGTGTGTCGGGATTGATCTTCAGGATCGTACATTGATCCCCAGTTCCGTCAAATCGACAACTCCACCGGATTCACAATAAAACGCATCCTTGTGAATCTCAGCCCTGCGTAAAAATAGGGAAATCACCTCTCTCGGTCTTTGCATAATTCCGCTTGAATAAGTATATTGGTATCTAAACTCCAATGAACGGTTTCGTCGAAGTCCATCAAACTAAAACGTCCGGAGTAAGAGCAATGAAGACCTCTATTGATCGTCGTGATTTTCTGTATTCCACTCTTCTTGTAGGAGCCACCGGTATGATCCAGACCGAAGCCGCCGCTAAATCCCATGCATCGGCCAAGTTCAAACCCGGTATCATCGCCACATGGGAGCATAGCCAAGAGGCCGTACGAATTGCCGGCGGATTGCTCCGGTCGGGGGCTTTGGCACTGGATGTAGTGGAAAAGGGCGTCAACGTCACTGAGAACGATCCGGAGGTTACCAGTGTCGGCTACGGCGGTCTTCCCGACGAGAATGGTCTTGTAACCCTGGATGCGTGCATCATGGACGGCAAACGGCATCGGGCCGGGGCTGTGGCAAACCTGCAGAATATAAAGAATCCGGTCTCGGTCGCCCGCAAGGTGATGGAGGTGACCAAACACGTCCTGCTGACCGGCGACGGGGCGCTGCAATTTGCAAGAAAGATGGGCTTTCCCGAAGAAAACCTCTTGACGGAGAGCGCCCGCGAAAAATGGCTCCAATGGCGACGCAACCTTAACAAGGATGATAACTGGCTTAATGAGACGCATGACACGATTACGATGCTGTGTGTGGATCAAAACAGCGATATTGCCGGGGCATGCACGACCAGCGGGTTGGCCTGGAAAGTACACGGCCGGGTCGGCGATTCGCCCATTATCGGGGCGGGGCTGTATGTGGATAATGAAGTAGGCGCAGCCGGGGCGACGGGGGTGGGGGAGCTGGTCATGCAGACACTAACTTCGTTTACCATCGTGGAATTCATGCGGCAGGGGCTGGCTCCGCACGAGGCCTGCCGGGCGGCTTTTGAACGCATGTGCGACAAGATCCCCTCGGCTCGGACAACACAGGAAGCCTTTATCGCCATCGACAAGAAAGGGCAGGTCGGCTGCGCCACGAACAGCGACAACTTCGTTTTTTACTACTCGGACGGAGACAGTCCACAGCGTAACAAACCCACACCCATTACGTAAATTCAGTCGGGATTGCTCCGAAGATAGTCTGCGAGTGCATCTAAATCATCCGTGCCGATGATATCAACATTGCATTCCTGAAGAATTTGCCAAACATCCGGCCGATCCGGTGTCGCCCAGAGGCGAACTTTTCGTCCCTTGGCATGTGCTCGTTTTGTGATGTCTTTAAGTTTATCTTTGTCGGACTGAGGAAACGGCCCTTCCCCATGCCAATCGGTGATCCGTGATGCGTTATCGCTGATCCAAGGTAATAAATGGATGGGCATGTCGGAGTCCAGATCGCTCAATCTTCCGTCAATGCCTGCATATCGTGTTGATTGGGCGGCAATGGTTTCCCATGCTCGATTGCCGCTGACAATCACGCGAACCGATCCCGCCTTTTCAACGCCGTCGGTAATCGCCACCAATATCTGGGAGTAACGGGCAAGCACTTCATGCAGGGCCTTGTACGTTGATTCCGCCTCGCTCTTGATATCCACCAGCAGGGCAAACTCTGAACCGTTACGGTAGACGCGACCTCCGTTAGCAATAATTCGTTCCTTCAGGGGCTTCAGGTACAGGGCTTCCAATGTCCGGTCAAACTGTAAATATTCCCTGTCATGTGCGACAAGCAGTTGTCCTTCGTGCAGATGAATATCCGCCTCGACACTGCAAAAGCCCCGGTCCAGGGCATCTAAAAGTGGTCGTTCATGTTCGTAATCATTATGGGCATGTGCCGTAGACAAGGGTGTGATAACAGATCGCACACACCCGGGAAGTATAAAAGAGGCAAGGCTTATAAATAGTGAAATCCATACTTTCATAGTAATCTCAGCTAACGACACTACTGCCGCATTTTTAAAATCGCCTGTTCAGACCCCGGATTGTTCCCGGGCCATTTCTTCCAGGCCATCGAGACACAGTTGCGACCAGGTCTCCATTGTGTCACGGACTTGGCTAAGCTCTTCCAATGTCATAAAGCCCATCTGCGTGATCATCTGTTCGCGGCGTGTCACATTCGGCTCATCCAGTGTCCACAGGTGAACAATGCCCAGATGCACCCGTCCGACCTCATTGGTATCGTCGTTGAGCAGGGCGATCACCCGATCGGAGTGTTTTGTCTCGACGTTGACTTCCTCCTCCACCTCGCGACGGACAGCGTTCAGATAGGTTTCATATGGATCGAACAACGACATGTCGTCAGTGGGATTGATATGGCCGCCGATACCGATGGAGCGATTACCTACCAGCCGGGTCTCGCCGGCGCGCTTACCGCGCACATAGCTGAGATATTTTCCATCGCAGGTCATGAGTACATAGGGAATGACCTGCTTGAAGCATGGATCGGTCTCGGCCTGAGAGCGCGGCATATATCGGGTTACACCCGGGGCGAAGATCTGCTCGATATAACGATCCACATCCATCGCCAGTCCGTGGAATGTCCCCGCCCGTTCATATACACTTCGCTCGATCACCAGTACCTGTTCATCCTGCGCCATTCATCCGCTCCCTTTCGTTATGGAGGTATCTATAGGCAAGTACTTCGTTTCATCCGATCAGGATTGATCCTACACACCCCGGACAGCAGCGTCAAGTTCGGAGCCGCCGATCCGCTTTTTTGCACACACAAGGGGGGTCAGGTTGTGACGAAAGGGCTCAATTCGCGGAGGCGATTAACCACACCGGGCAGCTTATCGGCGACAAAATCCACCTCTTCCTGTGTGTTATACCGGCTCAGGCTGAACCGAATCGAACCGTGCGCCGCGGTAAACGGCACTCCCATCGCCCGGAGAACATGTGACGGCTCAAGCGCGCCGCTGGTGCAAGCCGAGCCGCTGGAAGCGCAGATGCCAAATTTATTGAGCATCAGCAGGATCGCCTCACCCTCGATATATTCAAAGCTGACGTTGAGCGTGTTGGGCAGACGATCCTGTGTGTCACCGTTGATCATGCAGTCCGGACAGCCAGCCAGGATTTTTTCCTGCAGACGGTCACGCAGGGCCTTTACGCGGGTGTTTTCCTCCTCCAGATGTTTCTTAGCCAGCTCGCATGCCTTGCCCAAAGCGATGATGCCGGGTACGTTTTCCGTGCCGCCGCGTTTGCCGCCTTCCTGGTGGCCTCCGTGCATAAACGTCGAAAGGCGTGTGCCTTTACGCACATACAGCACACCCACACCCTTGGGAGCATGCAGTTTATGACCGGACAGGCTCAACAGGTCGATGTTGTTTTCCCGAAGGTTCATGGGGATCTTGCCCACGGCCTGGACGGCGTCGGTGTGAAAAACGATGCCGCGTCCTTTGACGATTTCAGCGATCTGATCGATCGGAAAGATCGTGCCTGTCTCATTGTTGGCCCACATGATCGAAACGATGGCAGTGTTGTCGTCTAGACGAAAACCGAGCTCATCCAGATCCAGTCGACCCGCACGATTCACTCCGATCTCGCTGATGCTGTACCCATGCCGCTCCAGATCCCGACAGGTGGTCAGCACGGCCGGGTGTTCGACGCGGGTGGTGACGACCTTGCGTTTGTTCGGAAAACTGGCCAGGGTGCCCTTGATCGCCGTATTGTCACTTTCGGTGCCGCAACTGGTAAACAGTATTTCTTCCGGATGACAGCCCAGCAGCGACGATACCCGCTGACGGGCCTCTGCGATTTTCTTACCCACCTGCCCGCCGAAGGAGTGCATACTGGACGGATTGCCGTATTTTTCAGTCAGATACGGCAGCATTTCTTCCACGACCTCGTCGGCCACACGGGTGGTTGCGTTATTGTCCATATATATGACAGGATTCATGATCAGGCCTCCGATGTGCCGGCAGTGTCTTTTTGTTCTTCAACAATCAGGTCGTTGCTGACAAACTCCCGCAGTTTAGCCTGTACGACATCCTTCATGGTAAACTCGGCCAGGCGGCATTGAGCACACATACCGCGGAGGGCGACAAGCACGGTATTGCCGTCCACGTCGATCAACTCGATATCGCCCCCATCGGCACGAAGGGCCGGGCGGATTTGTTCGTTGATGGTCTGTTGGACCAGTTGAATCTTCTGGATATTAGTCAGGCGCGCAGGTCGTGTCGGCTTTTTTTCGGCTTTTGTGCGGGCCTTTTCGCCCTGTACCTCTTCGATCAATTCGGCAATCCGACCATGACAGCCGCCGCAGCCGCCGCCGGCCTTGCAATAATTGGTTACCTCTTCAACAGTCGTCAGATTGTTTTCATGGACGACCTTCTTGACTTCCAGATCGGTCACGCCGAAACAGGTACAGACGATATTGCCCTTGGAACTGCCTGAGGGCATGCCTTTTTTGCGTTTGTAGTAATCATTGATGGCCGCTTCCAGGGCTTCCTGGCCCATGACCGAACAGTGCATCTTCTGATCGGGCAGGCCTCCAAGATGCTTGACGATGTCCTGATTGGTTACCCTGGCGGCTTCCTCCAGAGTCATGCCTTTGATCAATTCGGTTAATACCGAAGACGATGCAACCGCACTGGCACAACCGAATGTCTTGAACTTGACATCCGCAATCCGCCCCTGTTTGTCTAATTTAAACGTTAATGTCAAGGCGTCTCCGCAGGCCAGAGAGCCTACCTCACCCACGCCGTCGGCGTCTTCAATAAAGCCGACGTTTCGTGGATTCATGAAATGATCCATCACGTCCTGGGTATAGTCCCACATAATCCCAATTCCTTAACGGATATTCTCCGGTTCTACTACTGTCGGAACGTATTTCCTGTTCATCATCCTTTTCATCGTACTGAGATCTTCCGGTGACACACAACCGAAAATTGGAAATCGAACAGGGAATTTTATTTCTGGCTGGCGTTCAGCGCCTGATCAAAATCGGCCATAATATCGCTGATATCTTCGGTACCTACCGATACTCGGATATAATCAGACGTCACACCGGCGCTTTTCTGCTCTTCTTCGCTGAGCTGCTGGTGCGTTGTGCTGGCCGGATGAATTACCAGCGTCTTGCTGTCGAGCACATTGGCCAGATGACTGGCCAGCTTGACCTGATTAATGAATCGTATACCCGCTTCAAGCCCGCCTTTGATGCCGAAGCCGACGATGGCGCCCTGCCCGTCCGGCAGGTATTTAGCGGCCCGATCATAATCCGGATGCGATTTGAGCCCCGGGTAATTCACCCAATTGACGGCCGGGTGTTTTTCCAGGAACTTGGCCAGGGCCAGCGCGTTTTCGCAGTGCCGCGGCACCCGCAGGTGGATCGTCTCAAGTCCCTGTAAAAACAGGAACGCATTAAATGGTGACAGGCAAGCGCCCATATCCCGCAAAAATTGCGTTCGCAGCTTGATTATATACGCCAACGGGCCAAAACTTTCGACGTATTTAATGCCGTGATAACTCGGGTCCGGCTCGGTTAATTCAGGATACTTTTTTCTGGTCCAGTCAAACTTGCCGGAATCGATCACGATCCCGCCGATACTGGTGCCGTGTCCGCCAATGATCTTGGTGCAGCTATGTACGACGATATCGACACCATGCTCGATAGGTCGAAAGAGAACAGGGGAAGCGACTGTATTGTCACAGATCACCGGCAGACCGTTTTCGCGGGCAATCTGCGTTACCTGTTCGTACTCTATGATGTCGTTCTTCGGGTTGCCGATGGTTTCGATGTAGAACAGGCGTGTATTGTCCTTGATTGCCCGTGCGAAATTCTTGGGTTCTCTTGGATCAACGAAAGTCACATCGATTCCCAGCTTGGGAAATGTCTGGCTGAAGAGGGTGTACGTTCCTCCGTACAACGATGTCGAAGAAACCAGATGTTGTCCTGATCCACAGATGTTCAGGATGGCGTTGGTAATCGCCGCCATGCCCGAGCTGAACGCTAGAGCTCCCACACCGCCTTCCATGGCAGCAATTCGTTTTTCCAGCACATCGGTTGTCGGATTCATCAAGCGCGTATAGATATTGCCAAACTGTTTCAGAGCGAACAGATTGGCCGCGTGATCTGTGTCATTAAATACATAACTTGTTGTCTGATAGATCGGAACAGCCCGACTGAGCGTATCCGAATCCGGCTGCTGGCCGGCATGAAGCGCCAGCGTCGCCAGACGATAACCATTGTCCTGTGTCATAATTACACCTTTTTATAGTAAAGGGATTTGCTCTATTTTTTCGGCAACACATCCAGCATGCGATTCAGCGCTGCGATGGAACGTGTGCGAATCTCTTCGTTGACCTCGATCACATACTGCATGTCTTCCAGCGACCATGCGACCTTTTCCAGGGTGATCTTTTTCATGTTCGGGCAAATTGTTCTATCGGAGACTGCGATAAACTCCCTTTCGGGATTCTGTTTTTTCAGTGTATGGATCAGGCCATTTTCCGTGGCGACAATGAAACATTGGGCCGAGCTTTTTTGGACAAACTGCAACATCTGGCCCGTGCTCAACAGTTCATCGGCCAGTTCCTTGACGGAGTCGTTACACTCGGGGTGAGCCATCACAACCGCATTGGGATGACGGCTCAGGGCCTCCTTAATCTCATCGGGATCCATTTTGGCATGTGTTGGGCAATATCCCGGCCAGAGGAGCATTTCTCGTCCGGTTACATTCATTACGTGTCGTCCCAGGTGCTGGTCGGGGACAAACAGGATTTCACGATCCTGCGGCAATGAAGCTACCAGTTCCACGGCATTGCCGCTGGTGCAACAATAATCGCTCATTGCCTTGACCTCAGCGGGAGAATTTACGTAGGACACAACCAGCGCATCGGGATGCTTGGATTTGAGTTTGGCCAGTTCCTCCGCCGTGATCATATCCGCCAGAGGACAGCCTGCGGTCTTTTCAGGCAGTAGAACTGTTTTGTCCGGCGAAAGAATTGCTGCGGTTTCGGCCATGAACAGAACTCCGCAGAAGACAATCACATCGGCGCCGGTCTGGGAAGCCTGCTGCGAAAGACCCAGGGAATCACCAACGTAATCGGCAATATCCTGCACCTCGCCAATCTGGTAATTATGTGCAAGAATAACAGCGTTACGTTCCCGGCGAAGTCGGTCAATCTTTTCGATCAGATCCCGGCTCAAATGTAGTACTCCACGATCAGTTCCTGTTCCTTGGCATTGCGGACTCGTGACTGGGCTGTGGCTGGTGCGACAATCGCACCCGGAGGGATCGATTCCTTGACCCATGCGTTCCCGCTGATGACCGCACCTTTGCCGATAGTAATATCTCCCAGCAGCGTGGCTTCTGCATAGATCGTAACATCATCCTCGATCGTAGGATGTCGCTTGCCCCCTTTGATCACCCTCCCCCGTTCATCCTTGGGAAAACTTAAGGCGCCAAGTGTCACGCCCTGGTAAATTTTGACATTATTGCCGATAATGCAGGTCTCTCCGATGACCACTCCTGTGCCGTGATCGATGAAGAATTTGTTTCCAATCCGAGCCCCGGGATGAATGTCAATCCCCGTCAGGGAATGGGCGTGTTCGCTCATCAATCTTGGCAGCAGCGGCACCTCGCTCAGGTACAGTTCGTGCGCGATTCGGTGAGTGGCAATCGCCATAATTCCCGGATAACTGATGACAATTTCCTCGAAGCTCTTGGCCGCCGGATCGCCTTCATAAGCGGCCTCCACATCCGCTTTAAGCTTCCGTCGCACTTCCGGCAGTGAAAATAAAAGCCTTTCGGTTACCTGCTCGGCCATCTGTTCGCACCCGCTGGTCGAACAATTTTCGATCCGGCATTGATACTGTAATGCAAGTTTGATCTGCTCGACCAAATCGGATCGGATATGACAGATCAGGTCTCCAACGATGAAATGGATATTTTCCCGCGTGACCTGACGCCGACCACCGTAGCCGGGAAACAACAACTCATACAGCATCTCCATGATGTGCAGAATCTTCTCACGAACCGGAAGATTCCGTACGTCGATAAAATTGATTCCCGAATCGCCTTGATAAGTCTCGATAAGCGACCGTATCAGAGCCTCATTCGATTTATCTGTTGGTGTCTGGCCCATTTCAAATGATCTCGTCAGGCGTACAATTCCGTAGATAGATACCGCTCACCGGTATCACACATGATAAACACGATGGTTTTGCCTTTGCTTTCGGGCCGTTTAGATATTTCAATCGCTGCGTGCAGGGCCGCCCCAGCGCTGATTCCCCCGAGAATCCCCTCCTTGACCGCCATGAGTTTGGATGTGTCCATGGCCTGTTCATCAGTTACCTGAAAGACTTCATCAAGAATGTCACGATTTAATACATCCGGTACAAATCCCGCGCCGATTCCCTGGATCTTGTGTTTACCCGGTTTGCCGCCCGATAAAACCGGTGAACCGGCCGGCTCGACTGCAATGACTTTTATCTCAGGCTTTCTCTCTTTCAATGCCTCTCCGCAACCGGTCACGGTTCCCCCTGTGCCCACGCCGGCGATAAAGATATCCACCTGTCCGTCGGTGTCGTTCCATATCTCTTCTGCTGTAGTATGTCGATGAATATCCGGATTGGCCAGATTGGAAAACTGCTGCAGCATCAGGGCATTGGGCAATTCTTCTTTGAGTCGCATCGCCTCTTCCACAGCGCCTTTCATTCCCTTTTCAGCAGGAGTCAAAACAATTTCGGCACCGAGCATTCGCAGAAGTTTACGCCGTTCTATGCTCATAGATTCAGGCATGGTCAACTTCAACGTATACCCTCGCTGGGCACACACAAATGCCAAAGCAATCCCTGTGTTACCACTGGTCGGTTCAATCAGAACCGTCTCGGAGGTTATTCTACCGGCTTTCTCAGCGGCTTCGACCATGGCCAGTCCGATTCGGTCCTTTACACTCGAGCAGGGATTAAAGGACTCCATCTTGGCCAACACAACGGTATCGGGATGGGCTAGTTTATTAATCCTGACCAAAGGGGTTGATCCGACAGCAGCCGTGATATTGGAATAGATCCGTGCCACTGCGAACCTCCTTTCTATTTGTTGCTAAATGGTGTAATTAGCGTCGCGATCCGTCCCCTTAGACATGTCAACCACATCTTGTAGTGTTTTGGAACGCAGGACATTCAGGACCGCATCCTGCATTTCCGACCAAATTCGGCGGGTTACACAATCGGTACACTTGGGACAGAAACTTGGATGTTCAAGGCAATCTACAGCCACAAGCGGCCCTTCCAGTGTGGAAAAGACTTCATCCAAACGGATTTCACTGGGTGGTTTGGCAAGTGTATACCCCCCCCGCGGACCCCGTATACTACGGACCAATCCTGCCGCCTTGAGCATGGCGATCAATTGTTCCAGATACTTATTGGAAATGTCTTCCCGGTCAGCAATTGTCTTAATCTGAATGGGTCCATTGCCGTATCCTACAGCCAGTTCGAGAATTGCTCGAAAACCATATCTGCTTCTTGATGATAATTTCATAATCTTTCCCCTATAAACCTACCATTTTACTAGCTTATACATAGATACGACTTTTTTGTCAATACGTTTCTGGAAAAATTGCATTTTTGAGAAAAATCACCGGGGTATACCAACAAACTGAAATTAAATGCTGAATTTATAAAAGGTTACGAAGTGGCTTTGTCGTTGACAATCCCTTTTTCCCGGTCTATAATTCGTACGAATTTGGGTCTGTTCCTGATTTGAAAAGGCAGGGAGGCATCTGAAAGATGACGTTCAATTCAACCAAAAAAGTAGCTTTCGTAGCAACCTACCCGCCACGACGATGTGGAATTGCCACATTTACGGCTGACTTAATCACAAGTGTTTCTGCCAACGCGGGGCAGTATTTTGAGCCCCTAGTCGTTGCCATGCAATCAGATCAACCTTGCTCACATCCTTCCTCGGTCAAGTTTGAAATTCGGACGCAGGTCAAAAACGATTACCTTTGTGCCGCCGACTATCTCAATTTCAGCCATATTGACCTGATCAGTGTTCAACATGAATTTGGTATATTCGGGGGACCGGCAGGCGGTTATCTAAACCTTCTACTGCGGCGGGTTAATGCCCCAATTGTTACGACATTACATACGGTATTAGCCGATCCGACGGAGGAGTATAGAAAGGCGACCCTCGACATCTGTGATATGTCTGATAATCTGGTCGTAATGAATGAACGCGGTATTGATATGCTTCGAGAAGTGTATGGAGTAAATACCGACAAAGTAGTTCTCATCCCTCACGGTATTCCGGATCTGCCATTTGTCGATAGCAGCTATTATAAGCATCGATTTGGCATGGAAGGGCGAAAAACGATCCTTACGTTTGGTTTGTTGAGCCGAAATAAAGGGATCGAAAATATGTTGTATGCCCTGCCCGAAATCATACAAGTCGATCCTTCAGTGCTATACATCATCCTGGGCGCTACCCATCCCGGCGTTCTTCAATACGAAGGTGAAGCCTATCGTTTCGGCCTGCAGCAGCTTGTCAAGGAATTGGGACTGGGTGAGCATGTCATATTTCATAATCGATTCGTCACCGATGATCGACTTCATGACTTCCTGTGTGCGTCGGATATTTATGTCACACCGTATCGCAGTCGTGAACAACTTACCAGTGGAACACTGGCGTTTGCGGTGGGAGCGGGAAAAGCCGTTGTATCTACTCGATACTGGGCTGCCGAGGAATTGCTCCGTAATGGACGAGGAAAGTTGGTCAATTTCGACGATCCGAAAAACCTTGCCAAAGCTGTAATCTCACTTCTGAAGAACGAGGGCCGGTTCCATTCCATACGGAGAAAAGCGTATGACTATGGTCGGGAACGAACCTGGCCGGAGATCGGAAATCAATATTGGAAACTCTTCAACACACAAACGCCCATTGTTGAAAAACTGGCCCGTCAGATTGTTATACCCACACAGGAGCCTCTTTCTCTGAAAGAACTTCCCGAATGTTCTCTGGATCACATCAAACGACTTACGGATGATACGGGCCTGCTCCAGCATGCCAAGTCCACGATTCCAGACCGGGATCACGGTTACTGTACCGATGATAACGCTCGTGCCGTCGTGGTAATGGCTAAGCACTATGCTCAATATTCCGATCCTGAATCACTTCGTTTATTTGATATCTATTTGTCGTTCCTCCATTATGCGCAGGACGCCAACGGACTGGTGCGGAATTTCATGGGATATGATCGTCGCTGGTGGGCCGAAGAACCGGCTCATGATGCTCTGGGACGAACATTGTGGGCGTTTGGTGCTGTCCTGTCGCAACCCCCGGCGTCGCGTTATGTGCCCTTGGTCAAAGATTGTTTCGACCATTCGGTCCAGCATGTTCCAGTGCTTTCACCGAGGGGAAAGGCCTATTCCATCTTTGGCATGGCCGAATACCTGAAACAGTTTCCCGGCGCCAGCGATATAAAACGGCATTTCCTCCTGGCGGCCGATTTTCTTTGGGATTTATTTCACCGAACTCATGATGAAAAGTGGCTCTGGTTTGAAGATATTTTAGCCTATGACAATGCTGTCTTACCGCATGCTATGTACGTTGCCGCCCAGGTCACCGGCGAACAGAAATATTTAGATGTCGCTGAAAAGACCTCCCGTTTTCTTCTAGACAACACCTTCATTGATGGGCGGTTTCGTTTCATTGGTTGCAATGGGTGGTATCCCCGAGGAGGCCATCGTTCTTCCTTTGGGCAGCAGCCCATTGAGGCAGTTAGTACGGTTATGATGTTAAGGGCGGCTTATAATGTTACCGGCGATTTGTCCATGCTGACTCTGCAAAGACTGGCGTTTGATTGGTTTTTAGGCCGTAACGACCTGCATGTTCCCATATTTGACTTTCAAACCAAGGGATGCAGTGATGGTCTCGAAAGAACGGGTGTCAATATGAATCAAGGCGCGGAAAGCATGGTCAGTTTTTTCCTGAGTTTGTTGTGTGTTGTGGAAAGCTCGCATCTGTTTGATGAGACGATTACAGAAAAAAAAACGGCTTCGACTCTACAATCGCTCGATTTGCCAAGAAAGATAGAAGAATTGCCTTCCCCCGTCGTCCCACATCAAAATCGGACTGAAAAAACACGGTAATCTATTGGAATAGCCGAACGTGAACTTTATTTGAATCCGAAGGACCAATGAAGGTAGCCACATTTAACGCCAATTCGCTTCGCAGTCGGTTGCACATTGTCCTGCCCTGGGTTGGGGCCAATCAGCCGGATATCCTTTGTATTCAGGAAACAAAAGTCCAGGACCATGAGTTTCCTATTGACGTTATTGCCGAGACCGGGTATCAGACGATCTTTTGCGGGGAAAAAAAATATAACGGAGTAGCAATATTAAGCCGTTGTGAATTGAACGACATTGTTTTTGGCCTGGACGATGAGCCTAAAGATCCGGCCCGGTTGATCTGTGCCCGTTTGGAATCCACCTGGATTCTCAACACCTATATCCCTCAGGGCAGGGCTCGCGATTCTGAGATGTTCGCTTACAAACTTCGATGGTTCGAGAGGCTCAAAATCTTTCTGAATCGTAGGTTTACCCCCACTGATCGGATTCTATGGATGGGTGATTTCAATGTGGCACGGGACGAACGGGATGTCTATGATCCCAAGAGGCTCTGGGGGCATGTCTGCTATTGTCAGGAAGTCCAGGACGTGCTGCAGGATCTGATGGACTGGGGTTTTATCGATCTGTTTCGACAGTTTTGTGAGGAGCCGGGTCACTATACCTTCTGGGATTATCGGATGCCGCGTGCATTGCAACAAAATCTGGGTTGGAGGTTGGATTACATTATGGCGACCCAATCTGTCGCCATAAAGGCGATGGCCTGCCAAATTGACACAAAAGCCCGGGCATTCGAAAAACCGTCCGACCACACCTTTCTTGTCGCAGAATTTGACTTTTAAGTACATTTCGGTAAAATGCCGATTTGCCGATAGGTGCCAAAAATGGCAAAATACCTTTAGATGCGATGGCTACGTATGGGTTTGTGATGAGACTTTAATCCAATGACATCGGGAACGGTATCGAACGACGAATTCAGTAATTTAATGCGGTTTCGGGCACAGCGACTCATGTGCGCCGTGGTCTATTTATCCGCACATAAAGAGGAATCCGTCCCCCTAACTCGCCCTTTGTTGGGGGATCTTCTCAATCAGGCCAGCCAGGTAGAAGAATTGCTTGATTCCTATGGCGCTCGATACAACAGTCTATGGCATACGTTCCGTTCGTTGATTGCAGCGATCAAATTATTTTCCAATGTCAGTTACGAATTACTGCATATCCAACATTCCCTGTTGGGGTATCATCTGTTACCGTTGGAACAGGATTTTAACTGCGCTACAGAACATGCCCTGGAATTTTCGGCTGGCATCCTCATCCAGGCAACGGAGCGAACCATCGCCCAAGCGCTGAATTTGGGTTTACGTATTCCCGAATTGGCCCCCTGTATAGAGATGTACAATGAGAACCTGCTCCAAGGCAAACTAGAACAAAACCTCGCAACACGCCGCAGTGAGACCGTCGCCAAGACGGTTACCCTGCTGGCTACCGCGTTTTTAAACCTGGCTGCCGAAAGCAAGCCTTCTCTGCCTTCCGGTCGGATTTCTCCGGATCAGTATGAATCGTATATCTCCGGACCGGTTACAGAAGAAAGCCTCCGTTCCATCGAATTCCAGTTTCATAATCTCCAATCGCTTTATGACACCTATGTCTCCAAGACCGAAACGGAAGGTATGGATCAGGACCTTCCTGTTCTCCGTGGCCATATCAGCGTTGTGATGCACCTGCTGCGAACAGGAAAAGATTTTGCTCATTATTATGAACGCCACGTGGACAGCAAGACGCAGCTTTCAGGCGAGTACGTTCTTCGTTTGGTAGATCCGGAAATGCTATTGGCCAAATTAATGAACTATTCAGTGTGTTTTGCCGGTCAATATCTTGCGTCTGCAGAGGTTCTTTGCCAGAAAATGCTGCAACGTTACACTGAAATTGACAAGATCGAAGTTACAGTCCCGCAATATCGCGGTTTCCATGTACGCCCCTCAACCCTGGTTTCCAAACTGGTACTCCACTATGGCAGCAAAGTCCAGATGGAAATGGACGAAGAGTATTACGATGCCGCCTCGCCGCTGGAATTGTTCCGCGCGAATGAAACAATTAACGCCCAGAAGCGCCGCTGGCTGGCCCAGGAAATCGTCCGGCTTCGGCTTGTCCCGGATGAGGTTGGCGAAAAAGACACCCGGACCGTGATTCGAGAAGTCGTCTTGACACTGGCCGAGCGAGGCAAGATTATTATTTATGAACAGCCGCTTACTCTGGCTGAATATCCCATTCGTCAGGATGCCAAACCCATTGAGCAGGTCACGGATGAAATCGCTCATCTAATGGCTACCGGGAAAATCGACATTGGCACGGATCTCAAGATTCGATTTATCGGAGATAAACGAGTACTGGCCGACATTCGACTTCTGGCCGAATGCGGTTATGGAGAAGACAATTTTGGCAATAATATTCCCCTGCCTGAAGGATTATCATACCTGCGGAGATAAATCCCCGGTTGCGTTCCGTTCCGGGGGCGATTTACCATGCGTAGGGATACCTGTACCCATACAAGCGGTAGGTTGGTGAGAAGTAGTACGGTACAGGATTTTCGTGCAGCCAATAACCCATCGGATCCATGTTTCGTCGGATACGTTCGCTTCTGGCCCGCGCTGTCTGTCGGCGTACTTCAGCAGCGCGTTGTTCAGCTGCCTGACGGGCCTGTAATTCCTGATGATAGATTTTGAGCCGTTGTTTCTGTATCGGCTCGGTGATCTGTTCATATCGTTCCTTCAACCGAGTTAGCTGCTCCTGATAAGCCTGTACCCGGGCTTGCAATTCGCGGATCTTCTCATCCCTATCTGCAAGCTGGGCATGAAGCTGACGGACCTGCTGTTGAAGCTGAGTTACTGTTGCTTCTTTCTGCTGGGATGCATGCTGATCCGGTGTGTCGGTAAACATCATTCCATAGGCTATCAGACAGGAAATCCATATGCGTTTCATTGTTTGCCCTTTCAAAGGACTTGATGAACCGATACTCATTGTGAAACCCAACGAATGGTTTGTCAAGACTGATACTGGGATACCCGGAGATTCCTCAAATACTACGGGTAATACAGGAGGTGCGGCACTGAGCAGCGCCGTCACCTCCATAGATCAGCAAATCCCCCCGGTATGGGTTTGAATCCAGTATTTCAGGGGATCCTGGGGAAGGCCAAGCTTGAATATGGAAGAAAAAGAAAAAATTTTTACTGAGAGTGCCATAATGGTGGCACTGTCAACTCGAAATGATGCCAAAATGCAACATGAGATGCTTCCATCGACACTTCAAAAACAATCGTTTCTCATCCCGGCAGGAATAGACGAGGAAAAAACAAGTGGGCAACAGGGTACACTGTCGGGTCACTCGTTGTGCGAGTAAAGGCCTGAATTGGAAAGACGTAGGGATTCTGTATTTATTGCGTTCTTTGGGATCCACAGAAAATATGTCGACGAGATCGTTGCCGGTCTCTGTGAAGTCGTTAAAAGTATAAATATTCATAACCAAAAGTACGGAAAATATTATCCATGCAGTACTCAGTAGAAAATTCAGGTCATTTAATTTCATTCGTTACACCTTACATCAGGTTTAGTACAGTGTACTATTATATGTGCATTTCACAAAAATGTTTGTTGTATTTCTTGCCCCGAGGAATAATGTGTTTATGTAAGCATCCATAATCAAGCCGCTTGCCTTTTGGGCAGCCTCGCTGTATGATAGTTCTTGCGGAGGAAGAGCAGGACATTCTCTTTTTCAAACAGTAAAGAAGGTTATTATGAGGGAGGGAAAAACGATGGCTAATCATCTGAATCGGCGCAATTTTTTTGCCATCGGCAGCCTAGGTCTTTGGCAATTAACTTCTATGGCCCAACGAACTTTCGGTAAAGAATCAATCTTGCCGGATGGTGAGCGAATTCGCTGGGGCCTGCAAGAAGCCTCGAACCTCTACAAACATGTCACATGTAATGGCGTGTCATTGATCTATGGAGAAGGTGTGGGGATTCTTGACGGCTTCTGCGGCCTGCTGGGAGATGGTAAACCAGGACCAGACACCTTGTTGACCGCTGACAAACCGAAAGGAAATTGTGGACCCGTCAAGCTATCCCTGTCTCATCGTCTGGACAGATCCAAAGGCAACCGTAATGAAGACCTTCTTGAGGCGACTCTGGAGCTCGTAAACACCTCTGGTCAGATATGTGAAGTAGTGTCAGGTTTTCTTAGCGGTGTCCGGCCATGCCGACGCGCCGACGAGCAACACATCTATCTGCCGACTACAGCCCGGGGAATGACCGGTAATGAAGCAAAGTATAACTGTCATCAGACAATCGGGCCGGAAGGCTACCTGACGCATTACCTTGAACCGCAGGCAAGCGATCCACGAGGATTACCGGCCCGGCCCCAGTTGTTAGTTCCGGTGGTGGATATCTTCGCCAATAATGGACCATGCCGCATAGCCTTTTTCACCTCGTCCATGGAGCCGGTCTTTTTCCAGGCATTGGAGGGTCCGTCGTCCACTGCGTGGCGAATCGGCCGTTGGATGCGGCTGAATCCCGGTCAGTCTCTGAAGATGAAAGCGTATCTACTGCTGCATTCCGGCCAGGCAGATACGGCCTGGACTGTATTCCATCAGTTTGGGCATCAGGAGGATTTTTCACCTGTCGAATGGACGCGATCGTTTCGGGTACATTATTACGATTTCCTTTCCGCTGTCCAAACCGATGGTCCCCGTGGAGGCGGCTACGATGCGGATCTGAAACTTTTTAACGAATTCCACGTGGGAATGGCCACCCAGCATGGCTACTACCTCTCCTATGGCGACTTCGTTCATCCCGATCGCAAGGAATGGCCCGCTATGCCGAATGATTCGAAAGGTCCGGTGACCATGTCTCTGGAGAAGATGAAAGCCCGGATCGAAGCGACACGCCGCGCCGGTGTACATCCCATGATCTATTTACATTACACGATTCTTGACGAAGGATCCCCTCTTTTCGAGAAATTAAAGGATTCCATCCAGGTGGACGCCGCAGGCAATCCTATCTCCTTTGGCTGGATCGGACCGGACGTCATCAAGAAAACATGGAAAATGTCTGTGGCTTCACTAGCCTGGCGAAATCACCTCGTTCAGCAGGCCCAATGGATCATGGAACTGCTTGATCCGGACGGTATTGTGCTGGATGAAACATTTACCGCCTGGGGGTATGACTACCATCCCGATCGTATCGGTCCGCTTTCGCCGGGTGGCATCGAACTGATGCGCAGGCTTCGTGCGACAGTACGCTCCTTCGGCTCCAATAAGGCTCTGTTCGCAAGTGATTGTTCCATGGGCAACTTTTGCCTCTGGGGCGATGGAGAGGGTGGCGATCATTGTTATGACCGCTTGCTTGGCAATTCGCTGTACCGCCAGCAGCCGGTGCGTTACATGGCTGCGTTAGGCAATAAAGCGTGGCAGCCCTGTGCGTGGCTTTTCAAGTCACTATGGCCGGCGCAAGTTGATCTGGCCCGCAAGGTCGGAGCAGGCGTGGGTGTCACCAACGGCTGGGGCGATAACCTAGGGCTGGCTCGCCTATCTGAGAACGTTAAACGGCAAATGATCGGGGATATCAAGTCACTCGTGAGAGGATGACGGGTATCCGTGTAAATATTGATTAAGGAGGTTTACCGATGACTAAAAGGAGAATGCGAAACACGATTGTTTGTTTTATATGGTTGTTTCTACAGATAATAATCTCTTCACTATCTGCCCAGGATATGGATGCTCTGATGAGAGTTCAACCCGGGCGAGCACGAGCAATTACCTCAACCGATTCAAGCTATTCCGGCAATGCTGACCGAATTAAGTACGTCACGCCCGGTGAAACCAAGATTTTGGCAGATATCAAAGGCCCGGCTGTCATCCGGCATATTTGGCTTACTTTTAACGAGGCACGTCCAAATTGGCTCGAGGCGACAGGCTCGGCGGCACCGAATGAGATCGTCCTGCGCATGTATTGGGACGACGGGAATAAGCCCGCCGTCGAGGCCCCCATCGGCGATTTCTTTGGTGCAGGATTCGGACGCCGATTGGAGTTGAAATCAGTTCCCATCCAGGTCGAAGGAGGTGACGGTTACAACTGTTACTGGCCTATGCCGTTTTTCAAGCGTGGTCTAATTACCGTTACGAATGAGGGTGACAAAAACGTCCGGAGCTTCTATTACCACATCGACTACACGCAAGAGGAAACCCTCACCCCGAAGACGGCTTACTTTTGTGCCCAGTATAATCAGGCATTCCCAGAGAAGCTGGGGCAGGACTATCTCATCGCCGACATCCGGGGACAAGGTCATTACGTGGGGACCGTGATGTCCGTACGCTCGCGTAGTCCGTACTGGTTTGGCGAAGGAGACGCCCGTTTTTATATCGACGGCGATACGAAGCCTTCCATCCAGGGCACAGGCACTGAAGACTACTTCCTCATGGCCTGGGGCCTCAATCCGACCTCCTTCCCTTATTTCGGATGCACGTATATGAGTTCGGACTTCGAAGATTTAGGTACAGAGTACTGCCTGTACAGGTGGCATATCGCCGATCCTGTCCGTTTTGCGAAATCGTTGCGTTTCGAGATTGAACATACCGGCTGGATCACCGGGGATGAGACCGAGAGCGGCAAAACCGAAGGGCATGTCGAGCGTGAGGATGATATTGCCACCGTCGCATTTTGGTATCAAGTCGGTCCGCCTCACCGGTTCACGGAACTGCCGCCACTCGCCCAGCGTCTTGTACCGAATCTCGACATGATCATCGAAGGGAAAACCCTTCTTGCAACGGCCAAACACTCACCCGGGATTTTAGAACTCCAGAAAGGTTACGACTGGACCAAAGAAGGGCAACTTTCCTTTATGCCGGCTTCGGGTCACCCCCTTCTGGAAGTCGATTTCAACATCGAGAAAGAGGAGTATCGTGGTCTGATGCTTCGAATGACATACGGCGAGGACTATGGCATTTACAGGATTTTCCTCGACGGTAAGAATATCCGCCAGCCGGAAGACTATATGGCAGGCGAGAAGATCGAGGATTATGATTTCTATACCAAAACCCTCGAGGTAAAAGATCATTATCTTGGAAGCTTCAAACTCGCGCCGGGCAGGCACACGTTACGTTTTGAGTGTATGGGCCGCAATCCTCTCTCGAGAGGCAATCGACTCGGGCTGGATTCCGTTCGCCTCCGTAAACGCTGGGATCGTAAGAGAAAAACCCTGTCATGACATAGTGGATTACCACTCATTATCGACTCGAAACTTCCGTCTCGGTCTTTGTTTTGGATGACTTGAGAAGATCCTTGATACGCTGATCGAGGGATTCAATCGGCCGATGCTTAAAACCGGCCGGAGTGTCCTGGTACCAGTAGAAAACGCTTGCATAATCCACCCAGCAGCCATCTTCCTGTTTGCGCTGTCGAATGGGAGTCAGCCACTGGGGAGTCTTCCAGAATTCATACTTCCAGTTGATCGACCATTTCAGTTCCTTCGTAAATCGAATGGGCATATGGTCGTGAAAACGATAGATTGACAGTAGGTTCAGATCGCCCGTTCTGACCAGGGGCATACCTGCATGGCATCCCGCAAAAGTACACTGAAATCCCCAACTGAAAGTAAATGAGTCCTCCGATCCCAAATAATCCAGCCTTCGTTCATAACCATCTATATCCACCTCATTATTGCCTTCCATCACAAAATGAAAGTTCTTAAAAAGAGGTTCATCGGTTGCCACTGTAAACTGTCTGCCTACAAGGTGTCCGCTTCCTTTGGTATGGAAGAACGTCTCGTGCGTGTCGTCGGCCAGTTGAAAAATCCGACGTTGATATGTCGCGTGAAAATAACCCAGTTCAGGATTCCATTCCGTCAGAGGTTCCCATTCCACATAACTGTAATTGTCCAGTTTGATATCTGTGTCATTACGCAAGATTACTTTGGCGCTTATCCTGAAAGGCATGGGAATATAGGTGTTATAGCTGCCTGGGGCGCATTCGATCAGGGGTGTACTGAAATGCATGCTTTTACCATTACAGCCGTCACCAAAGAAATCTCCCAACGGGCACTGCACTGCTGGTTCCTCGGCGCCGTCAAAAGTGATCAAGAGCACAACTCCACGAGTTGAGATTGGCCGCTGATAATGCCGTGTCGTGTGAATATGTCGGATTATCCCGGGGCCTTTCAAATCGGCAATAACGATGCTTTTATGTGCTCCCAGTGTCTCCATGTTCCTGTATCGGTCAGCTTCCCATCCACCGTTACTGAATCCCGTTTCGATATCCTTCTTGATGAAAGGCAAGTTCATCCAATTATCATTTGCCGACCATGAAATGGGCTGGATTAAAATCGATATCATCAGCACCCAGACAGCTATATATACAATATGAATCCTCATAAGAATATCCTTTCTCATGCTTATAAACGACAAGAACTATACCTAATCGCAGTCCACAAGAATTGAATTGAGTTTTTGATATAATGGAAGCAAGAGAGGGGTAATTGTGCAGCCTTTGCATGCCCAATGAAACAAGGCTTCCTGCTGAACCGGATCGATGTCATTCGGGGTGTATGGATTCTCGATATAGGCTTCCACACAGCAGGGGGGATAACCGAAGAGAAAACCTTCAAACCGAACCGTTTGCGGCGATTTGTCCAACAGTTGCCCCTCCCAGCGGTTTTTGTAAATTTCAATATATGCTTTTGTTGTGCTAAAAAGGGTTTCTTTGACTTCCGTCCCGTTTAAGGCTGTTCGATGTACCTGAACCACATAGAGTCCGAGTTGCTGTAATAATTTGATTGGCTCGGAACCCAACGACTTTTCCCATCGGCTCATTGGTTTGATTCCCACGAGTGTCAAAAGAGCCAAATATGCTAACTGTTGGTCGATCTCCTTCAACGCTTTTAAACAATACCTTGGGATATTAAGTCCATGATATATGCACATCTTGTTTTCAGGATTCAAAGGCGGGATCTCCATCTGCATAGCCTATGGGAGAGTCTTAAGAAGCCATTGCTGGGCCATTTCCGCCGCATCCTTCAAATTTACTTCACAGTCTCTATTCAGATCGGCCGGATGATATATTGTCCCCAGATCGCCGCAATCTACCGGCATTTCAAGAAGAGTGAGCAGTTTGTTGACATCTACCCGTCCGCGACCATGAACGTCGCCGTTATATTCAAACGTTCCATGCTCCAAATAATGACAGGCGATTTCCGGCACTTCCATGGACTGGTCCAACTTGGGATTATGCACTTCCCAATAACCCATATTGACATTTTCTCCGCAAACATGGCATTGTTCCAATCCTCTCATAAAGCGGTTGATCTTGTAGGGTCTATCCATCTGTGTCTGCGGTGTTTCATATACGGGCAAGGCATCAAGAATCCGCTTGCATTGTTTGGCCAGATCCACGCCATCGGGGATTAGATTTTCATTCTGGTCGGGATCCTGTACATTGAATTGTGCGTTTATTTCTTCGCTATCACTGATCTGGTCCTGGTCGGTATCTGTATCTTTGAGAGGCAGTTCATGCTCGTCCGGGACATGCGGAAGCTGCAGCTCCAGTACCCTCATCAGCAAATTCAGGTTGACACGCCCCATATGCTCGGTTCCAAAGTAATCGAACGATCCGTGTGACATGCTGTGGAGGGCCAGATCGGGTAAGAATCCCGATTCATCTTGTGGATATTTCAAATCCAGCCGCGTATTGGCAATGGTTGTTCCGCCCATGTGAATATACCGACCGCAGATATGGCATTGCTCCAGTCCATCCAGTTCGTGTCGGAATATCTCATATCCCGGTGTGGGATCGGAAGCAATTACTTCCTCGACTCGCGCGACAATACGTTTCCCCAGATCGGCACCGTCAATTACGAGGTTGTCGTTCTGATCCCCATCGAAAGGATGATACCCCAGTCCGTACTCTTCATGATCCGTCATCTGATCGTTATCGCTGTCACCCGATACAGGCACCTGGTGATCACCGTGATTGGGCACTTCGATTTGTAAAATACGAGCCAATGCCGGGACATTGATTCGTCCTTCATGAACGGTTCCCGAGTAGCTGAAAGAACCGTGCTCGAGGTAATGCAGACCAAGAAAGCAGATCCATTTTTCTTCGGACAGGTCAGGATTGTGAATCACTATCTCCCCCATGTTGAACGACTCACCGCAGATATGACACTGTTCTAATCCGTATGTCAATATCTCCGTACGATAAATACCCTCGGGTATTGGATCTCCGGGCTGTTGTACAGGAAGGGAATGAATTGTCTCTGCACAACATCTTGCCAACTCGATTCCATCTTCTATCTCAGTTTGATTTTCATCCGCATCAGCGGGATCATAACCCAGCACTCGTTCTTCCCAATCCGCTAGACCATCGGCATCGATATCTGCCGTTATTTCCAAAAAATGTGGATCCGGTATTTCGTCGGCAAAGACCTTCTGATGCAGTAAGGTATTCCCGGAAAGAGTAAAAAAAGCAGCTGTTCCAGCATGTAAGGCAATTCGACGAACCTTTTTTCGAGTTGTTTTCTTAGCTTGTTTTCGAAGAAGACGAGTATGTGCCCTTTGTAATTTACCCATTTCTATCTCCTTTCCAATATAGACGAACTCCAACCCTGATTATATTTTACCCGAGGAAGGAAGCTTTGCCAAGTGGAGATTGTGAAGAACACCAGTTGTGTATATAATGGATTGATATAAAGCATAAAAAGGCCGAATGAATAGAAAAATCCGGATTTCCGCCCGTTTACACTATGATTGCGTTTTATGCCAATACTTGAGATCATAAGGAGATATGGAAAACAACAGATCAATCAGAACTGCTGACGGAATGGAAAACAGAATATGAATAGAATGATTGTACTTTACATATGTACAATAATGGCTTGTCTTTTGAATGTCGTTTCTGTCGCAGAAATTCTGCCAACCGGCAGTGCTCCAGCGGCAATTGAATTCGAGCATTTTCCTGATCGTCTGCATGCGTTTGTCTGGAGGAACTGGGAATTGGTATCTGCCGAGCGGATGGCCAGGGTGTTGGATACGACTCCGGACAACATCCGAAGGATGGGACAGTCGATGGGACTGCCGCTTGCTATGGTATATCCGGATACGTACGAGCAGCGTGCTTATATATCCATTATTCGCCGCAATTGGCACCTTTTACCCTATAACCAACTGTTAACGCTGTTGGATTGGGATGCTCAGAAACTTGCTTTCACTCTTCGGGAAGACGATTTCCTTTGGATCAAACTTGGTTCCCTGAAGCCGTCTTGTCAAACACTTCAGTACATGCCCCCAGATCAATCGACAATGAAGCGGTGTGGCCAGATACGGGCTACTGTATTATCCCATTTTAAGGAACCATTTGACCAGCCTGCCAGGCCGCGATTTGACTTTCTTGAGGATGTATCACCAATCGATATACAACATATGCCAAAGAGAAATCCAGATACGGAACAGCCGATCCGATTCCTGTATTCCTATTTTGGCGTTTTCGGGGATCCACTCCTTAATCCGGAGCTGGATCCGTATCCAGATACATTGCTTCAATCACTATCGGAACGAGGAGTGAATGGAATCTGGCTACATGTGGTTCTCCGCCAGTTGGCCCCCAGCACGCTTTTCCCGGAATTCGGTGTCGATTCGGCTGTGCGAACCGCCAACCTCAGACGGTTAGTCAACCGTGCCGGGAAGTATGGAATCAAGGTGTATCTCTATATAAATGAACCACGAGCAATGCCGGAGTTATTTTTCAAAGACAGAGAGGAACTAAAAGGCTTCCGTGAAGGGGATCACTTTTCCCTGTGTACATCCAATGAATCGGTACGGCAATGGCTAAAAGAGTCCCTCCGTTATGTATTCAGTCACGTGCCGGATCTGGGAGGTGTCTTTACGATCACGGCCTCGGAGAATCTGACGAATTGTTACAGTCACAACCGTCATGCCACGGGATGCCCGCGTTGCTCCAAACGATCCGGCCCGGAAGTTATTGCGGAGGTAAATCGCACGATTGCTGCCGGTGTTTGGGAAGGAAATCCCGATGCGGTGGTTATTGTCTGGGACTGGGGCTGGCCCGATGGTACCGCTGCCGGTTGGGGCCGGCCGGATTGGGCGGAAAAGATTATTGAGGCATTACCTGACAATATCTATCTGATGAGTGTCAGCGAGTGGGGAAAACCGATCATACGCGGTGGGATATCCAGTGCCGTAGGGGAATATTCGATTTCCTCCGTAGGACCGGGGCCTCGCGCCCAAAGGCATTGGGCTTTGGCCAAAAAACGCGGGCTTAAGACAATTGCCAAGGTACAGGTCAACAGTTCCTGGGAACTGTCTGCCGTGCCTTTTATCCCGTCTATGCATCTTATTGCACAACACTGCAGCAACCTGTCAAACGCCGGCATCGACGGCCTTATGTTGAGCTGGACGGTGGGCGGCTATCCGTCACCGAACCTGGATCTTGTCCAACAATTCCAATCAGCACCGATACCGACAGTCAAAGAGGCGCTGACAAATGTGGCTAAATCTCGGTATGGGCAAGAAGCCACTGAGGTTGTTTTAGATGCCTGGTCCCAATTCAGCAGTGCATTTACAGAATATCCATTTCATATTGGCTTTGTCTATTCAGGTCCTGCACAGTATGGGCCTGCGAATCTACTCTATACCAAACCTACAGGCTATCGGGCCACCATGATCGGATTCCCCTATGATGACCTCGAGGGCTGGCAAGGAATTTACCCGGCGGATGTCTTAGCCCGACAGTTTGAGACAATGGCCCAAGAATGGCGTCAAGGCCTTTTCAGTTTTGAAAAAGTTCTACCCAGGATAACCGACCAGGAGTTGCGTACCCATGCCTGGGAAGATTTTGGAGTGGCGGAGGCTGTTTATCTTCACTGCAAGAGTGTGGCCAACCTGGTCCGTTTCACATTGGCCAGGAACGCACTTCTGTCAGATTCCCTTAATCAGGCAAAGCGAGAAAACCGACTGACAGAAATCAAGACCATCGTGACAGATGAGATACAGAATGCCAAACGCCTGTTCACCTTGACACGAAATGATCCCCGAATTGGTTTTGAGGCATCGAACCAGTACTATTATGTGCCGTTGGATCTGGTTGAGAAAGTGTTGAACTGTGAATACGTACTCAATAGTTGGCTTCCATACCAGACAATTATGGCTGATGGGGTGGGAAAATAAGTATAATCCGGCTCTATTAACAAGCTCATAAAAGGGCTTTTTTCAAGCCGATGAAAGAAAATTGTGCATGGAAGAAATCCACACTACAAGATGCGAACCGGGACACAGGTTCTCAGTGCATAAGGAGCGGGACCTGTATTGTCAGACAACACAGGTCCCGCTTTCACGGTTCACTCTCACGGATCTGAAGACCCGCAAAGAATCATAACTAATCGACGAAGTTATTCTGCATCCACTGGCTTACAAGAGAAAGCAGGTCCGCCATATCTACCACGCAGTTTCCATCCTGGTCCAGGGCCGGCTCCGTGCCCGGGAAACAGACCGGATCGCCGTCAGCCATGGTATAGTAATTTTGCAGCACTTCCACTTCGCTCAGAGCATAGTTGTAGATCTTTACTTCATCCAGGGCCCCATTGAACAGGTTGCCGCCCCACGGTTTGCTGCTCACGTCTGAGCCACCAGTCGGATTAGCTTCACAGCCTCCAAATACTACACTGGATTCGGTATCGCCGGCAAAAGTCATAGCCGCACTGCGGACAGGGTGACCATTAACATACGTCGTAGCCGTTGTACCATCGTAGGTCGTGGTGACGAATACCCAGCCATCGTCTGCGATCGGAGCGGCGGCAAACAATTCCACCTCAGAAAGCTGGAGGATATTAAGACTGGGATCACGGGCCTTGGTAATGTCCAGCTTGTACATTCTATAAGCTGTTGTGTTGCTACTCAGATCAAATGCGACGGTCTGATTTCGAGCCGTCCAACTACCGGCTGAGCTGGTCTTGGTATCCAGAATATCCCAGTTCGTGCCATCATTGGAGCCCTGTAGTGTCCAGTTGTCCGGATCGCGTCCGTCGGCATCGTTACCGGAAGTAATCGCATAAGAAGTAACTACATAAGTCTTCTTATCGGGGAACGTTACCTGGAGCCAAGCAGTGTTGAAGAAAGCCAGCCATTTGGTGTCCTTCTGTCCATCGAATCCACGGAAGGCTTCCTCATCAACATTCGATGTGTGCTGAGCGCTATAGCTGATATAGGCGCCGGCAGCTACGTTGTATGTGCCCGCTTCGGGAAGGCGGACTGTTTGGGCCCCACCGCCACCGCCATTGGATTGCAGCGTCTTGAGGACATCGTCATTGTCTTCATCCAGCTCGATCTGCCACATCATATTCACAGGATCCCACGAATCACGCTTGCCGATCGGGCCTTCCCAGTGGCCCGCACTGCCTTTCCATTTAGCCCAGAACTCAACTGTCATCTGGCCTGAATCGGCTGTGGGATTCCATGTGCCGGCATAGGCGAAATTCGTCTGACCGTTGAAATCAACAGCGTTACCCACCTTGCCTGTAATGAAAGGCACGGTCATGTCCGGCACATTATCATCAAATAAGTTAGGATCATTGACCATGTATATCGCATCCTTGTCCCCGACAGCCAGCGCCAGTTCGGGTGCTGTTACGATTTCAGCCCAATCCTGCAGATCACTATCGAGCGGCCAGTATGCCATGAGCTCCTTGACAAAAACACGCGATCCGGGGGTTTCCACACTGTCGTCGTCATTGGTGACCATACAGCTATAGATACCGTTTTCATCTTTCTCCATCGTGGGAATCACATACGAAGCTTCGGTGGCGCCAGTGATGTTTTCACCGCCCTTCTTCCACTGATAACTCAGCGGTAAAGCGCTTGTCACCTCCACGCTCAGGGTTACGTCAGCCATGTAGTCGACGGCAATGATTGCCGCCGGTGATTGCAAGATCGTAATGTCCGAGCCGGCTGTTGCAAATGTCCAGGTTGAACCCGTTAACAGCGTAGGAACATTACCCCATGGATTCTCATTCGGGTCAAGAACATCGATCCGCCAGTGATACACAGCGCCGGACTTTAGATCCGGATCGTAACTGGTCTCGGTGTCCGGCGCGACTTGAGTCATCGTGGCGCCATACTCGCCAAAGTAGACGAACATTTCCGGATCAGATGTACCGACCGGCGCCGTCCAGGACAGGATAGCATCGGGTGAGACTCTCAGGGCGCCATTGGCCGGACTGGGACCGCTGGCATAAGCGCGGGAAACCAACGAATCGTTGTTCAATAACGTACGGGGTACTCCCGTAGTCCAATAGGCTGCAGCCAGATATTCACCACCGGCATGTTCATACATCCAGGTTTCGATTCCGATATATCCCGCTTCAACATCCTCAAGAAAACCACCACGCCAATGGCTATTACCATGTAAGCCGTCATTGTCAGCCACAAGCACCATTTCAGGATTTTCTTCCCACCAGGGGCCTACAAACAGCAGACTCCCATCATCCGAGTCTGTCCCCAGGCCGAGACTCATCGCCTCATCGAGCTTGAATATACCTCGATGACGGGTGACAAAATACTCTGCCGGATCGGGCAGCGCGACGCCATCAAGTGTAAACCCGTCGACACTTCCGGTCGCATCCGGATCGCCTTCGATCGACAGCACAATATCCAGTGGCGGGAAGCCGGTGTTGTCATAACCCAAGGAAGTATAAGCCGTACTGTTGAAGCCGGACGTGTCGCCGTTCTCCGTGTTGACCTGATACCAGATCTCGTAGTCAACGAGATTTATTGTCGGCTGTACCGGTTCAGGCCACCACACTTCCAAATCCATCAGATCGTTTTCAAGCGAGACCGCATTACCGGCGCCCGGCTTGGTATATCGGACTTCGACACTATCACCGCCTCCGCCTTCATAAAAGCTGACCATGATCCCATAGACACCCGGTTCAAGGTAAATTGTACCACCCCGCCAGGTAACGCCCTGGTAGTAATCGTTCATGACGACCTCGGTCAATGGGAAGTTCACGACGTCGTCGGCAAATGTGCTATACCACACCATCGGATCGATACCGGTGCTGAGATAGTCCCACCAGTTGCCGATCCATAGGTTGCTGCCGTCATCCGAGCCGGTTTCGAAGAAGTAATCCCCGGCCTGGGTGATATTGATATACGCTGTCTGGCGCAAGGTATAGTTATCCGTACCTGAATACGATCCTACGCTGAAATTGCTCTGGTAAAAGGTCAGCGCCGGATCAACCGACAGGTTAACATAGTAGTTGAGCCGGTCAGCTACACTCCAACTGTCCTTCGCCGTGCCGTCATCGTTATCCCATACTTCCACGCGGATTTTCTCAGCATGGAGAGGGACCGAGAGCAATCCCAAACATGTGACTAAAAGTAAGATCAGTAATTTCTTCATTTTATGATCCTCCGTTTCAACTGATATCTCATCTTTATCTTTCGCTTAAGGTTATGATGTCATCACATTCAGGGAGATACAAGACTGCTCTCCATCCACGAAGCGGCAAAAGCCGCAAAGTCTTGCAGATCGACCTTGCAGTCGTCGTTGACATCCTGCGGCAACGGATCGACACAACCGCCAGCGCCGCCACCTTCGATCCAAAGTTGACCGATTTCCTGGATTGACAACGCATAGTTATACAGACGGAACTCATCGATCATGCCATCGAATACACCATGCTGGTAACTGGCATCATAACTGCCCCAGAATCCCACAGCCAGTGGTGCAGACGCCGTCGAAGAGGACGTATTCAACGAGGCGGCGTAATCGGCTATTTTCACGCCATTAACGTAGATCCGGATGTTCTGACCGTCATATACGTGCGCGATGTGCACCCATGTGTCAAAAGCGTCCCAGTCGGCGTAATTGAAGTTGGAACCCCAGTGATCAAACTGATAGATGTAATCTTCACCGGGCTGGTTCTGGTTATGCACACCAAAAACAGCCATACCGGTGTCGAATTCGCCGATTGAATAGATTCCGCTTCGAGCCATATCCCGGGTCCTGGCCCAAACACTGACCGATCGGGGAGCGGCACCCATGATTCCCAGATCCAATGCCTTTTTGCCGCTGTCTAGATAGGCTGCATTTGGATCGGAAGCTCCGATCAGGTCGATGGCATTGCCGAGAACACCCTCCACAACACCACCTGTGATCTGCCGATCGGCCCATGTAAGAGGACTGGTCAACGTACCATCGGCGTGGGTGGGTGAACTATCCACCACGACACCATTATTGATCGCTTCGAATTCATACCAAATCATCAGACGCTCGGTAAGCACAACTGCATCGCTGGACACGGCAGCGCCCGAACTGTTCTCTGCGACACAATAGTACACACCTTCATGGCTAATATTCTCGATTGTAAGCGTCACCGAGCAGTCCCATTCCTTCTTTCCGTTAACACCAAGGAATACAGGGGCTTGTACGGAGATGATATCATCATCACCGGCTTCCGCTCCGTCTTTTTCGCCAACGACACGTTTCCATGTCACGGTCTGAAGGTCGGAAACATCATCGTTTATGGTCGTAACAATGTACGTCAGCGTTAAATCACTTCCGGCAGGCATCACATTCTGCACGGCAGGATTCGTTGCAATTTCAGGTACCCACTTGACCGTGAGGAAGCTGAAGGTCTCACCCACTTGAGTACCGGCGCCGGCTTCGCTCGACACATCGATACGATAGTACCACATCTGGTCATGGACCAGATCCAGCGTGCCGACGTTCGGGATCACCGCGGACATATCGGTGCCTTCGTAGACCGGCGTCAATCCGCTGTTGGGATCGGATACCGCTTCGGAATCCTGCGACATGTACAGGCTGTAGACCGCATCGCAGGGACCGTAGTCGGCCTTGTCCCATGTTACCGTCACGCTCTCGGCGTCGTAGTCCAGCCAGCCATTGCCGTCGACCGGCGAAATCTCAATGTTCTGTGTAGCCCAGGTTGGGCCACCGAATCTTACATTATCGATACCCTGTTCCATCCATGCGCCGCCGGTGCGGGCGCCAAAGCCGAACTGGCCGACAAAGGGCGTATATCCGCTTACGGCAACTTCATCGAATAGAATTTCTGGGCTGCCGCCTGCGGGAGTTATCTCCAGTGTCAGCTTATTGTCGACGAAGGCTATCTCCACATGATGCCACCCCGTCGCTTCCATAGTAAAGGATGGGATAGCAGATGCAATTATTGTACCGTTTAGTCGAATGTCGAGATAGTTACCGCCCGCTTGGGCTTCTCCGCCGTTGTCGTACAGGTCGATCCCGACAGACAGGGAGCCGTTTCCAGGACCTGATTCGCCAAATGTCGTCGCCAGATTATAGATGCTGGGATCTATCAGGGCAAAACTCATTCCGTCGGCACCTGCCTGTGCTGTCATGAAGTCAAAAGAAACCTGGAAGTCCGTTACCGGGTTGGTCGAGATCGGATCGAATATAACCGAACCTTGTAGGCTTCCCACGTTTTGAGTCAACTGCATATAACCATTGGCGACAACAGCACTGCCGTTGACCGTGAAGCCCGGGCCGCCCTCAAAGTCGTAGAGCACGCCTTCGCCACCGGACCCTATTTGAGCCGAAGCCACGCTGGCTGTCTCGGACTTCTCACTGGTGACATCGTTACTGGCAATTACATAATATCGGCCTGGCACATCGGTGACCAACGTGTTGCCTGTGCCTGCCAGTACGTCGTCACCGTCAGTCATTTCACGATACCAGGCATATGTGATCTCGCCACCCTGACCTTCGACTCTGGGTTCGGCAAGAACCGTCAGAGAAACCTGACAGGCCGGACCGAATTTCTGATCCTGAGGCTGCTGGACAATCTGGGGACCGTAACTGACAGTGTGGAATCGCCATACGAAACCTTCTATGTTATTCGCATCACCGGTTCCAACAGCGTCTACACGCCAGTAGTATGTACTTGTATCTTCCACTGTAGTATCAATTGTCAATTCTGTTGCATCACCGGCCAGGGTTGCTGTCGGAGTGCCAAGAGTAACAAGGTCATTCACATCAGCAAGACTCTCACCCACATAAATACGCCATTCCTGCAGCTCAGAAGTCCCTTCCATCACTTCCCAACTCAGAGGCTGGGTGCCGGGTTCTACGCCGGTCTGGTCGATAACGGGCGAGGGATTTGTTGCTCCCGATGTGGGCAAGGCCGGAGGCGCTATCAGTGCATCGGCCGTGATAGTAGTCGTATTACTTGTATCGGGACCACTATATCCCATCTCGAGGACTTCACCGCCCCCGTTTTCATACATGCCCACCATAATGCCGTAAATGCCAGGTTCCAGATGGATTGCTCCGGTAATGACCTGTGTACCATGATCACCGTCATTGTTGACCACCAGCGTTAGAGGCATTAACTGCGGCAATTCCGGCAGACCCTCCGTCAGGATGCCATATCCCAGCGGCCACCACCAGTCGCCGATCCACAGCAAGCTGCCGTCATCCGAGTTCGTCTGGAAGGTATAATCTCCTCCCGTGGCGATCTGGATCAAGCTTACCTCGCGAAGTGTAAATTGCTCGGGGGTGTCGCCATCCAGCGCCGCAGGAATGCCGAAGTCCGCCAACACGAACGGGCTGGTGACGCGCGTGTCGTTCGGGTTCCTCAGCCCTGTGTAATACGCCGTGGGGTCCGCCTGTGCGCCGGCGTGGGGTGCCCAGGCCTCGCCCACTACTTGTGCACCAGCCTGACCAACCACCAGCGCCAGACAGGTAACCACTGTCATTAACAATATTCTCTTCATTTTCTAGTCCTCCGTTCAACAATGAAAGTTATTCCTACATTTTCTGTTTGACGTCGTCAACCTATTCGCTTGTATTCCTTCCTCATATAATGAATGATTTTCCCAGTTGTAATTCTGTTCAGGAATCTCAACACTTCGGCATTGGTATATGAGCCTTCCTTCCAATTATGAGAAAAACCTCCCTCTGATATTCGACATGAAATCTGCACGCAAAAAGTGCCGTGGAAAATACGGATAATCCACTACTCCCCCGAACAATGGATAAACACCTTCTCCTTTGTATGGTCCTCATCCTCAATGTCCCACACTGAGCCCATCACCCTATGATGGCTATATATTACATTCATAATACAGAGTACAATGACAGATGTCAATACTTTTCTATTTTTCTCTGGAGCAGTGTGCGAACAGAAGAGCTTCTTGAAAATTTGGAATATTACCTCGTTCAGATCGCCCCAATTGGGATCTCAATCGAGCGGCTATGGAAACAGCATTGGCAGGGATTGTCGGGGCTTCCGGAAGCCGATAAGACTTATGGAGGTATATTATCGCTTTGCGTTCTGGGAAGATGTTTATGTCGGCTGTACTGTATTGAAAAAAAAGCCGGGTGTTTGCACTCCTGCGGCAAACACCCGACAACATAATTACAATCAATTAACTTACGGTTACGGACATCTTAACACATCAATATTCGTGCACGTCAGCCAATTCGCTGCGAAAGATGCAAGGTCGTACAGGTCAAGGACACAATCCGGTAGACCAATCGGGCCGGATACGTCGCCGGGGATTGGGGTAGCACAAAATTCAATACCGGTGGCTTCTGTATACAACTGCGCCGCCATTAAGGGAGGCATGACCCCTTTATAGATGCGAACATCGTCAACCATGCCGTTGAAAAACGCCTCGTATACGCCGGCATCCGTAATCCTGCCGCCAATCGATACCGGTGCGGTAGTAAAGGCAATGTCGCCGGTGTCATTGAAAGACATGATCTCTCCACCGTCCATGTAGATTTTACGGGTCACTCCGTCATACGTGCCGATAACCTGATGCCATTGATTGTCAAAGAGGTTGGGCGCCGTCGGTGTAGGATCGTCATCGCCGGTGGTTCCACGAAGTGTAAACGTATGGATAGCGCTGACACCGCGTTTGCGGATCTGCCAGCCCTGCTCGTTTTCCCCGTATTTGGCCACGAACGGCTCCCAGTCCCCCGTACCGCCGGTCTTCACCCAGCAATACACAGTAATATTGCTGTTTGCCTGGTCGAAGTGTGACGGATTGGGAATTTCAAACAATCCGAGGTTGTTGATATTAGCAGCCTGGCCGATTATACCCTCTTCAAAGCCAAACGCCTCGCCACGGGCGATACCATCATTGCCGTACCCGGAAATATCGGTGGCGTCACCGTCGAGCGGCCAGTGTCCCAAAAGTTCGATCAACCGCAAGCTTGCCCGTTGGGATTCGGCCGAACCCGCATCGCCGGTCGCTACACAATAATATAAACCGACATCCGTCGGTACCAGATTCGTTAGAATCAGGGTATCGGACGTGGCCCCGGATGTGTCGGGCCCATCAACCAATGCCACATCTGGTAAACCATTCGGTTCGTAATACCATTGGAATGTGAGCACCTGTCCGGGATCGCCTACCACTTCAGCAGCAACTTGAAAGACTGCGGTACCACCTTCGACGCTCCAGACATCTTCCGGTTCCTGCGTTATCACCGGTATCGCCGGTGCCGTGGTAAAACTCCAGATCGGCCAATCGTTCACGTCGTCGACGATTTCAACGCTCCAGTAATACGTAGTTTCATAAGCCAGAGGCTCGCCGAGAATGGTCGAAGGATCCAGTTCCGTCTCCGTGACATCGGTTACGAAATTGGTAGCAAAGTCATTGGGATCGGCTGCGAAATACACTGTAAACACCGGATCGACTTTCTCAGAATCAACATCCCAACTGATCATCGTATTCGTGGGAATGTCTTCGAATGTATCTCTCGGTAAGGGGCTGAAAACCGGCAGATAACCTTCCAGCAGTTCCACTTCGGCAATCTGCATACTGTTGGCGGCGCCGGCATCCCGTATGGTAGGAAACATAACCTGATAGTGATCGAACGCTCCGAGGGGTGGGAATTCGATTGGTTGAGTATTTAGAGCGATACGAGTCTCGGGAAGATAGGTGGATCCGGCTGCAATCAGGGTATATGGCCCGTTTATGCTGACATTCGAACCCCACAGTTCGAAGGTCATGGGATCGCGTTCGACAGCATCGTTGGCGGTCGTAAACGTCATGCCGCCTACAATCGTTTGCGCTCTCGAGGGAGTGACTCGAAATCCGGTGGGTTCGGTCTCGCCGGTGAAATGCAGAAACTTGGTTCCGGTGTCGTTATTGATGGCCAAAGGCGGGGCTTCCCCACCCGGCCAGTCGCCGTTATTCGGCACACCGACTACGATATCGCCGGGTTGGGTTACATCCCCTCCCAGGCCCCAGGCCACCGATATCAGTGAAATTGACAGTACAAAACATAACCACTGCTTCTTCATCTTGTGCCTCCTTAAATAGAGAAAGTAATATTAATCGACATTTCCCATTTGACGTCGTAAACTCTAATCCTACTCATAAAATATCTTCTTTTTCATACCCTCCATTCAATCATATCATTCCCAATAGTTACACTGCCCCGAAACTCAAATATCAAGACTTGTGGTCGTCTCTCGATTAAAAGATAGACCTTCCCCTGCTATGTCGATGGGAAATTTGTGCACAAATAACAGCGCAGAGAATAAAGGGAATCCACTTGACCCCAAATCATTGTGCTCTTTCCTTCTCCTGCGTACGATTTGCATCGCCTCTATCCTATTTCGGAGTCAAAACCCTTCTCCCTGCATATGATCATTCCTTCTCCATCGAATGAACAACTTTTTTATTGTACAGGGAAATTCGACAGGTGTCAATACTTAGGACGTTTTTTTACGTCTGTAATCTATGCATTTGTTCATCAATTCTCTATTTGGTGTATAACTCTAGTATTTACAGTATTTTACATTGACTTTCCAGTATCTGCGAATACGCCACAATCAAATAGAGGCATATCCTATCCGAATATCGGATCACTCAGCCAAGAAAAATAGCGGGGTCGTAATGGGATTTATCCGAACGGTAGTGCCATCTACAAAAAAAGCCTGGTATTATAGATCTCGGATAGTACACTCGGTATCAAAGGAAATATGGATGACATCGTTGATGTAATCATTACAGTTTATTAAACAGAAACTACCTTAGTCAGGCAGATCAATAGAGCCATCGATGGGCGATGGCTTATATTTAGGATTGTATCCGGCTGATGAGTTTTAGTGCCTGTTTGATGATAATCTCTCCGGCGCCTTTGGCTAGATTGGTTCCCAAGTCCGGTTCGTATCCACCCTCATCATAGGCTTGGTTATGACAGACATATCCAATGGTATCGTTGCTGAGTGATACGATGATGAGGTTTTTCAATCCTGCCTTTTGCTTGATCTCCAGGCCTACTTCGACAAGGATTTCTCCGGGCAGACCTAACACATAGAATTCACCAATTTTCAAGATCTGAATCTCTGTGACCAAATAATCCTTTTCTTTACCTGTGTCGGATATCCTGTCAAGGGAAAGGTCTTGCTTTATTGGGAGTTCGATCGGAGCTGTCATCGCCTTGATGTCAATCTCACTGGATGTGGGGACGAATTGAAGCCTTCTGATAACTTCTCCCGCCAGGGCCTTTCCTATTTGGAAACGAGGTCGTTGCCCTCGACTTAGCGGGACTATATCTCCCGCCGTCCCTGAGGTAAAAAGACAGATCCCCCCCTCAATTTGTTCAACAATCCGCATCATCGCTCCGGGATAATCTGCTGAAATGGAATAGAACCAATCGGGGAATGTGCTGCCACTGACGGCATGGCAGGCATAGTTGACCAGTGAGCCGACAATCCGCCCTTCCATATCTTCGATTCGGAGTATCCAGGCATCAGGGTCGACGGGACCGAACGTCAATGGCGGCTCATTCGGTTCTGGAGAAAACGTCACTCTTGTCGAGCCGCACGAATCTTGCCGGATCTGTCTTGTGGAAGCAACTGTATCCGAAATTGAAAAGGTCATCACAAGGGAACCGTCCGGCTTTTTAGGCCGTCGGTTAAATACGATTTCAGGAATCCTCCCTTTGACAGCACCAACTTTAATATCCTGCCTATTCTTGTATGCAATGACAATCGCACTTGACATCTTCTTCACGAGGGTTTTTATGTAGGCTTCATCCACAGTGTTCTCGGGAGATTCGGGCCCCATTTTTGTTTTGGAAGAGAGCCTGGGACCAAAGTGAGTATGCGTGGCGCAGACAAGGATGTTCTTTTCCTCTATGCCAATCTTTTCCTTCACTTGCTTGCGAATCTCTTCCGTGATCTCCATGGTCACCCATAGCAGGTCGGCAGAAACAATGGCTATTGTATCGTTTTCGTTACCGAGTACTAACGCTCTGGCAAAAAGTTCATCGGCAATATCGTCACTGGATCTGTCTCGAGGATAGCCCGACAGCCATATCCCTACAGGAGGAGTGATATTTACCTTTGCACAACCCCCACGGAGAATCGCTAATGCCGTAGAAGAGAAGAAACAGACACACAGCATCACGCCGGATAACATACTGAGTGTTATGCCATATCGTTTTCGCACCTTTTGATTACCTGCCTATGCCGCCTGCCATAAAGATGATTTATCGCCGCGATATCTTCTTTCTTATACATATTATAAAGAAAGTCGGTCCGGTCCACAAGAGCAAGATATCTCCTATAGTCCACAAACAAGGGGATTTCTTAACGCTGATTCGATAGGAGATGCCGGTTGCTTTTTCAGACCCTGCTGATATAATATGGCATTATGCAGATGTCGGAGGGTAATCTCTGGAGGATCATGGCAAATCGTGGAAAGGGCGGAATAAATGGACAAGGCACATGGCAGTCTGACCAGACGACAATTCGTAAATACGATGACGATAGGTCCTCTTGCAACCGTTTCCTTCTACGGGACATCCGTGTATGGAAAGGCAGGGAAGAAAGCTACAATCCTGGCTCTCAAGGGCGGACAGCCGGTACGGACCAGGCCTTGGCCTTCCTGGCCGATATGGGACAAGAACCATGATGAGGAGCTTGTTATCGAGGTATTACGAAGTGGTGTGTGGTCAAGAAATAAAATCGTGGAGGAATTTGAAAGTCAATATGCCAATCTGATTGGCGCAAAACGCTGTATCGGCACAACGAACGGGACAAATGCGCTGCTTACGGCCCTGCATTGCCTGGACGTGGGTATTGGGGATGAGGTTCTTGTCACCCCGTACACTTTTGTAGCAACAATACAAGTTATTTTCCTGAGCGGTGCATTACCGATCATGGTGGACCCGGATCCAGAAACCTTCCAGATCAACCCCGACAAGATGGAGGAAAAGATCAGCGAAGACACCAAGGCTATTCTTCCAGTTCATATTCTAGGCCTTCCGGCGCATATGGACAGGATCAATACGATTGCCGGGAAACACAATTTAGCCGTCGTAGAAGATGCCTGTCAGGCCTGGTTGGCCGAATGGAAGGGGAAAAAGTGCGGCACGCTGGGTGACCTGGGTTGTTTCAGCTTTCAAAACTCCAAGAACCTGCCCTGTGGAGAAGGAGGCGCCATTGTTGGAAATGATGATAAACTCATGGACAGGTGTTATTCGTACCATGATTTTGGCAGAGGATATGGGGATATAGGACAGGTAGAAGGCACAGGTTTTCGTATCATGGGAAACAAATGCCGCATGGCGGAATATCAGGCAGCGATCCTACTTGCACAGATGAAACGCCTAGAGCAACAAACCCAGACCCGCAATGAGAACGCAGAGTATCTTACATCTCGCATAAAAGATATTCCTGGCATTATCCCCTGCAGGTTATATGAAGGCGTTACTCGAGCCGCCTATCATCTCTATCCCTTCCGGTATAAAAAAGAATATTTTAACAATATCTCCCGCGGCAGGTTTATAGCTGCTCTCCGGGCGGAGGGTATTCCTTGTTCCAGTGGTTACAATCGTGTGAACAAAAACGCCTTTTTCGAGAATGCGCTGCGGTCCAAGAATTTCCGCAAAGCGTACCCTGCAAAGAAACTGGACCGATGCCGACAGTTGAATTCCTGTCCCGATGGCGACCAATTGTGTGACGAGGCGGTGTGGCTTTTCCATAGCCTTCTGCTCGGCACAAAAAGGGATATGGATGACATAGCTGACGCGATCGAAAAAATCTATGAAAATCGTGAATCACTTGCGTAATTAGAACAGAGCGGTATCTCCGGATTAGGGTGGTAAACATGGTGAATTCCGAGGGAAGGGATATCCTATTACTTCTTTTTATTGGTATTTTCATATCAATCGTACAAATCACAGATGTCCTTGCCGTACACGGAGACTTGTCTGAGGCTGTCGTCTGGCTCAAGGATGAATCCCACCGCTTGATTCGTGCCAGTCGGCGGACAATGAAGGACGGCACAGCCGTATTTCCTCCCCAGGTGGGCATTGGCTATGAGGCGTTTTGGCTGCGAGACTTTGTCTATACACTGGAAGGATCTATCGATTCATATTCCGAAAAAGAGCTGCGTGAGGCATGCAAGCTTTTTATTGACAATGTCAGTCAAGACGGCGCTGGAGTGGATTGTGTAAAATTTGACGGCTCTCCAATATATAACCCCGGCTACGGGACAATGGGCAGACATCCGGTTGCCGACGGTTCGCAATTCACTGTTGACGTGGCCTGGCATACATATCAGAAGACAAAGGATTTAGAGTTTCTTGATGAGATGATCGATGTTCTTGTAAAAACCATGAATTCTGTGCCGCGTAATCCTGAGACGGGACTCGTTCATATTAAGAGCGGCAACTGGGATCGATGCCCTTACGGCTTTACGGACTCCGTTCGTATGCAGGGCGATATCCTCTTTTGTTCTCTTTTGTATGTCGAAGCCTGCCAGAGGCTGTCTGATTTGTTGAGTGCAGCCGATCAGAATCATAAGGCGGCTGAATGGAAACACAAGGCTAATGTCGTAGCCAAAAGTATCCGGGAAGTACTTTGGGATTCACAAGTCGGCTTATTCAGAGCGGCTACGATACGCTGCAGAGAACATCATATCTGGGGCTCTGCTTTTGCGGTTTACCTTGGAGTCGCTGACGACAGACAATCCAAGGTAATCGCCGAATACTTCAGGGACAACTACGTACAGATCGTACAAGAGGGTCAGATCCGTCATCTGCCAGGGGGTGTTTATTGGGAAATGTGTAGTACGGCTCTTGACACATACCAAAACGGTGCTTATTGGGCGACACCCACCGGCTGGTTTGTTTATACGCTGGATATCGTTGATCCCACACTCGCAAACCAAACCATCATTGATCTGGTGGCCTGTTGTAAAAAGAACGGTGCATGCGAGTGGGTGTTTGGAGAAAATCATAGGCTACCCAATTATCTTGCCAGTGCTTCGCTGCCTCTGGCGGGTATCCGTGCTATGATCGAGCGTCGTAAAAAGAATGCTTCTTTGGATGTTCTACGGGATTTAAACCATGGAAGAGATAGGCTTCAGCCATCCGATTAGAAAAGGCGTATTTAAATCTGAAGCAAAACGCTTCCGGTTCAGTGTACCCGTCAAGGGGACGAATCGGATAAAATCCACTACACGATCTTGACGAACAGTCGTATCTCAGTATACTTTGTGGTTTCCGGGCGGTTAGCTCAGTTGGCTAGAGCGCCTGCCTTACAAGCAGGAAGTCACAGGTTCAAGTCCTGTACCGCCCAGTTTCATAAGGCTTGTAATTAAGAGGAGTTACAAGCCTTTTTCTTTTTCCCCTTGACGGCCAAAAACAAAAATACTACACTTTTTTGCCGTTTTGGTGTAGTATTTTTGGAGGGCCGGTGATGTCAGACACAAAAGCAGTTCCGGGAAGCATCTACTTAAACAGGGATCGTTACTGGTGGAATGTAACCTTACCGGGGGAAGAAAAAAGAAAGTCTATTCCTCTCAAACCGGCAGGAGCCAGATACGCCACAAAGGATTATCAAGTCGCTGTCGAAGTGGCCAAAGAATTGCTTCGTCAGCACCTGGATAAAAACAAAGTCGTCTATATACCGGAAACGATTGCCAAGCTCGCTTCACTGTACACAGACTATATCAAAGATCATTATAAGTCGAATGAACCGGAAAACATCAGGTATGCGTTGGATCTCCTTGTTGCTGAACAAGGCAACTTACCTGTTGAGGACTTCGGCCCTCTTTTGCTCCGTGCACTTCGCGATAATATGATCAAACAGAAATTAAGCCGATCCACAATCAACCGTCGCATCAGCATGATCAAGCGTATGTTCAAGTGGGGTGTTTCTCAGGAGATGGTTCCTGCTCATATCTTCCAGCGATTAGATGCCCTCGAGGGTTTGAAAAAAGGACGGTCCCAGGCCAAAGAGCCCCGCAAAGTCTCTCCGGTCTCAGAGGAGACGGTAGAGGCTGTCCTGCCGTACATGAGCGAGACGATGAAGGCAATGGTCCGCATTCACTGGCTTACCGGCATGAGGAGTACAGAGGTATGCATCATGCGGCCCTGCGACATCGACCGTTCCGATTCAGTGTGGATCTACCGGCCTGTCGAACACAAAGGCCGTCACCTTGAAGATTACGAGCGCGTAGTTCCTCTCGGTCCACAGGCACAGGAAATACTAAGGCCGTTTCTGTTGCGGCCGGCAGAAGACTATTGTTTCAAACCGGCCGAATCACAGACACAAAAGGGCCTTGGCGTGAAAGACTGTTTTAATGAGCGATACGATAAGAACAGTTATCGCCGGGCAATTCAGTACGCTATCAACGCCGCCAACCGGGATATCCGCAAGAAAGCTAAAGAGAAGGGTATCGAAAAGCCTGTCCTTGTCCCTCACTGGACACCCCACCAGTTACGCCATGCCGCCGCCACGCGGATACGCAAGGAGTATGATCTTGAAACAGCAAAGGCCGTCTTAGGCCAGAAGCGTATCCAGACTACAGAGATCTACGCCGAGCAGGACCTCAGCCGGGCAGTGGAAGTGGCACGACGGAGAGGGTGAGACTCTCTTTCAAAGAAATATCAAAGATTAAGATTCACTGCTTGTATAGGTGAATCCTGTATCAAACCATGATGTATAATTTTCGTTATGTGGATCAAATTCGGTTGTGGCTTGAGGCATTTGTACAGGTATAATTTGTTGAAGTTGTTTAGGAGGCATTAAACCTGCAGTTGGATCATCGATCGAGTGAAACTCAGCATTTGCAGGGAAAAGTTGTGACTTAATTGCCTGCACCAAACCGTAATCCCTCGCTTCTTCTGGATTTAAAGTTGTTCGGTTATGCATATCTTGCTCCACTTGGTCTTGATCTTTACCGGTTGTATCTGCGATTACTCTTGCAATATTTTTCTGGTCTATCTGAAGACCCTTCAGATGTTCTTCCAACTGTTTTTCGTCATAACTATTATTACCCTGAACCTGTAATCTTACGCCATGGATCAAAAAGCGTGCGTGAGGAACACAAAAACGATTTGTTCCAGCGCAAAATATTATGACGCCTATTGAATCAACACTTCCAAAATTATATGTATCTATCTCAACTGGACAGCCTTTGATAAAATTGTGAACAGCCAATCCATGGAAAACTGAGCCTCCTGGCGACGATATAAGCAAATGAATCTTCGTATAACCTTCACGAATTTTAATATCCAGAAGTTGCAACAACCGGTGTGCCGTTATGGGTATTACCGGTGCCATAAATCGTATATATACTTCTTTGTCCGCTTTTTGCATATTTTGAGCCATTTTGCACTCCTCAAAGACCCATGCAAATAGTATTCCAGAGAAGGAATCCATGACATAACGTCATTTTTAGTTTAAAAAAGGGGGTTTTCTTCCCTGATATCTCCCAATATGTTTAATTTTAATATCTCAGATGGTGATTTTCAACCATAGAACAGGGATTTTTTTTCGTAAGCACTTTTTACAGGTTTATTGGACAGCCCATACTTAATGAACTGTCAGGGCTAATTTTTCCGAATATGAACCATTGTCCGTAGAAAATTGGTAAAGAAATGGGGAAGGAAATTCAATACCTAAGAGCTTTCTACAACATCCAATCCGAACACCTTAGATATCCAACTGAATTCCGTGAATGCCTCATCAAGGGTTTCGAAGAACATTTCCTGCATGGAGCAAAATTCTTCTTCTAACGGTGTGGAGCTCACCCCGATGGTCAGATCATCTTTCCGCATTTCCAGGCATGCGGGCAGGCCTTCGTCATCGTGATGGATCAGCAGTGAATACATACTGCCGTACTGATCGGCTTGATGAAGGGGCGGGATAACTACTTTTTGGACAGTGACCATCCGCGTTCATATTTCCCGGTATGGAAAGTCGGATCACATAAGGAGGATCATGTGATCTTCCGCGGACGGTCGGCCCGACATTGCATCGGGCGGAGGTTACGATTACAGTATACCATTCCTCACTTGAAATCCTATGGGGGAAACTAC